>CAZMPL010000370.1:0-3311 GCA_964567805.1 uncultured Pirellulales bacterium
ACGGCACATTAACTACTAAAACTGCCGGAACCTGCAGTAATTGTCCCATTTCAGCATACGCATCTGCCGGTAAGGACAATTTTTCTGACTTAACTATAGCACTGATTTGATTATTTGAGTATGACAGCGGTATTGGTGCATAACCTTTGTTCAGAAGTTCTATTGTGAATAAATTTCCGAGCTGAACCCTGGCTTCGTCATTTTGTATCTGACCGGTAACAGCTACGATAGCTATTTTTTCGATCCCGCTCAAATCGTAATTGGCTTGAGATGACCCGCTTTCCAGGTATGAACATCCGCCAACACACAACATTAATATTGTAAAGATAAAGATTAACTTATCCATCACCTAAACCTCCCGAAAAATTGGTGAGTTAATATTTAATGTAAAGTATATAGTATTTTTATTAAAAAGTCAATGCAGATATGCTCTATATTATGCACATTGCCTATATTATACCATATATCTCTTGATTATAGGTCTAATGGTAAAATAGTCAAAGAAAAAAAGAGATATTTTTTTCTTTGTTTTCCCTCATAAAAAGAGGTTTCGTAAATATTTAGCATTCAATTCTTTAATATCATTTTGATTATTTTTATTATGCTAACCAGGCCGCAATCCAGTCTGTTTTTTGAGGTTGGTTCGGCCAGTCCATGATATTAAATAGAAAATCGCCGGCTTGTCTTATCATCATACCTGGAGAGCATGGCGTCATTTCAAGTGAGCCGACTACATCGTTATCATATTTATCGAGAACATTTAATAAATATCGCCAGTTTTCTTCTGAAATGCCTCCCTGTACTCCGGGAGCTGCATGATCATCGGATTTACCGTAATTATCTGAAAGATGTAAATGTGCGATTCTTGGCGCTAGCTCATCGACAAAATCTCTGAAAGAATATTCCTTATTAACATTGGCATAACCTGTATCGAGGCAAAACCAGATGGAAGGAAACTGTTTGCTCATTTGTTTAAGCAAAGGCAAACGTCCTGTTTCAACGCATAATTTGATATCGTTTTCGTCTGCTGTTTGTATCACTTTTGCCGCGAAATCACAGCCGTTAAGATCGTGAGTTTCCGGAATTCCAAGGCTATGTAAATCTGTAACTATATTGGCATTAAGCAGTTTTGCGCATTCGATCTGTTCTTCCCATTGCTCTAACGTGGGATTATTATCTCGCGAACGCATAGTAACCAACATGCCTTCTGTGGCTGCCGCCAGTCTGGACCAGTTTTGTTTTGCATATCGGCAATCTGAACTGCCTTTAAGATTTGGCCATAATTCGATTCCATAGCCCAAAGATTGCAGAAATTCGCATTCCTGTTCGAATGAAAGTGGATTTTCATTTCCCCAAAAAACCATTGTAGATACAACATAGTTAATTCGCATTATAAAATCTCCATTACGCTATTTAATTAAGCTGCTTTAATTGCCGCTATCTTAATTATTTATCGAACGAAAAGGGGGATATATTCACTCTTTGGCCTGATTTTCGTATAGAAAACCTTGAAATTTCTTTTTTTGACTGGATTTGAAATAAAAATCTGAATTTAATTATTTTTTTCTTTGCATGGTTTTATTTCCTGCAATATACTGAATATATACCTTTGGAGGAGTGGTGGAAAGGTTTCTTTCCTTTTCTAACCATTCTAAGTGATATATTATAGGTCTTAACATGATGTTATGGCCTTGAAATATATTTGCTCGGAATTAATAGAACCTTCCGCCCTCATACAGACATTTGAGAGTTTATATCTATTGTAGTGAATGGATTTTGTATTGGTCCCAACAATCTGGAAGGGCAGGAAAATGGCTTTAAACTTCTTAAAGAGAAAAAAACATTCAGATAAAAGAGTTCGTTTATCTAATACTCTCTTTTGTAAAAATAAATTAAAACAGGAAACTGATGAATATCTGGAGAAAATCTTTGGTCTCTCATTGAAAGAATCGCCGCAGGACAATCCTGTCAGCGTGAAGAACAATGAGAAAAAAAAGAATCCTGAAACTCTGGATAGCATTGAGAAGGTTTCTTCGGAAAAAGATGTTCCCGAGCAGAACTGGGATAGAGGAAAAGAACGTATTGAAAAACTAATGTATGAAATTTCTGATTTATTAACTTCTGAGGATTTAATCAAAAAGAGGTCTCACAAGATGACAGAATCTCATAGTGATAAACAAAATAATCCGAAACAACAGGATATAAACGAGCAATCGGTTAACGAGCAAAATAAAATTCAAAAGAATGAATCTTCTAAGCTTCCGCTTGATATACAGGAATTGCACAATGTCGCCGCTATGGCAAAGCGTCTTAGCGAACGTTCCAAATTAAAAAATCATTCGATAAAGAATGAGCAATAACGATATTATTTAATAAAGTTCCTGAATTTAATCTTCGATTACTTCAACTTTATCAGGATGCAGATGGTATAGCTCGGGAAGCTGATTTTTGCCTAACTTTACCTCAACTGAAACGAGATTATCATTGTATTGCGTGTCTAAGATTTTACCCTGTGACCTGAGGAAGTTTATAACTTTGCCGTTTGTGTGGGCATAGGTGACACGAACCAGAACTTCATTTCCTTTATATCTTCCTACTACGGCTTTGCTGAGCTTATCCAGGCCAAATCCTGTTTTTGCCGAAACGCTGATTGCATCTGGATAGATTGTTTGCAGCATTTCCAACTCACCTGTTTTTTTGACGGCATCGACTTTGTTGAAAACTTCAAGCATCGGTTTCGTATGACAATCTATTTCCTCGAGAACTTTTTTTACAGATTCGATTTGAATCATTACATCCGGATTGGAAACATCTATCACATGGAGCAGCAAGTCTGCGTTTATTGCTTCTTCGAGTGTCGCCTTGAACGATGCTACCAGTTGGTGCGGTAGTTTTTTTACAAAGCCAACTGTATCACTTATCAGTATTTCGACTGCTTTAACCGGTACCCATCTTCTTGTTCGCGTATCAAGTGTCGCGAATAGTCTGTCTTCCACGAAAACATCAGCGTTTGTAAGCGCGTTCAGAAGGGTGCTTTTGCCCGCGTTTGTGTAGCCGACTATACATACTTTAAACTGGCCTTTTCTCGAGTCGATTTCACGAACTCTGCGTTTATCGATGTTGGCAAGCTCTTTTTTTAATTCTGAAATGCGTTTGCTCACAATTCTTCGGTCGATTTCAAGTTGTTTTTCACCTGTACCTCTTGTACCAATACCGCCGACCGCGCCTGCCGCTGTTCCGCCGCTTGCGCCGGTAACTGTGTCCAAATGCGACCACATACGTGTCAATCGGGGAAGGGTATATTCCAACTG
>CAZMPL010000371.1:0-3308 GCA_964567805.1 uncultured Pirellulales bacterium
GCGGTTATTACCCACATACCACGATCAGGATTATCATCTGCATACTTTAATCTGGCCAGTCCGTTCGAGTCAGTTACTTCCGAAGATAAAATCTGGTTGTTATAAGTGATTGCTTTTACTTCAACACCCTCTACCGGCTCACCTGTTCGCAACGAGGTTACCCATACAAGAGTACCATTTCGCTCAGTTTTGTTCGTTATTGCCAGGTCTGTTATAGTCACAAGCGCACTGCTGCTTGTCCATCTTGAGTTTGTAACATTCGCATTTATTCTGTAAATTCCAGTTGAAACAGGAATTAAATCATTTATATCCAGCATTAGATTCTGCGGTTTATTGCGAGGCAGGTCTAACTTGACTTCCTTTGTAAGAATCGAACGCGAAGTTGCATTGGTATTATATTTACTCTGAAGGTGTGATACAAGATTATTTGCATGTACTTTCCATGCTTTTAGCTCCAGGCCTTCAACATTCACAGCCTTTATGTCAAGCTGGAGATTTCCCATAGGTGATAAAATCCCTTCCCTGTATTCAAACTGAAAACGGGTTTGATATTCGGGAATAGTTACAGACATTGTTTTATTTTCTCCCAATGTCTTATTCTCATCAGATAAAATCGTCCCCGGTACTTCAATCTTATAGGTTATACCCGGCTTGAACTTGCCAACTATTGTAAGATATGCATCATTTCGTGATATATTGAATTCTTCTATAGAAGGTGTTATTACCATTTCCGGAAGTTTCTGTTCCAAATTTAATTTGTGAGAAAATCCCAACTCTATCGAAACATTCTCATCAAGATTCGGCACATCGGCGTAAATATTTATCAGCGAAAAACCTATGGGAACCTCATGAACTCGAAAAACTTTACTTCCAAGTCCCAATTCTGCCTGATAACCTGTAAGCTGTTCATCGAGGACCATCTCGAATCGATTAGTGCCTTTCCGAGGGAATCTGATTACAAGTTCTTCCTGCGGCGTTTGTGTAAGGCAAACCGGCTCACCTAATTTTTCTCCGTTTTGAAGATTCATGAAACTGATATGACGCAGTAAATCCCCCGGGTCAACAGGCTGGTTGAACACTAATCTATATGTAATATCACTGTCATCAAAGGCAACCAGCTCTGTTCTTGTTAAATACAGAGTTTTAGTTCTGAATTCATATTCATTCTTACCTTCAATTGTTCTTCCTGTTACATCTTTAAATGCCTCTGTGGAAGTAATTCTAAAAATTCTGCCTGGAGGCAGCTTTTCAGTAAAGTTATATTCGATTTTATCAGTCGCTGACCAAATCCATTCTCCCGGCCATTCAGGAGTGAGTTTCAGAATCGAAGCTTTTTCAGGCTGCCCGACATTTTCTGAAGATACCATGTTGCGGTCGAAAGCAAGCGAGAGCTTGCTGGCAGAATCTTCGTTAGGCAAAACACTTAACGATATTATTCTGACGGTAGGCTTAGGAGATTTTGTTAGCTCATAATGAATCAAAAACAAACCAATAATATTTATTCCTGCCAGAAGCCCGGCTAAAGCTAAAAAATTCTTTGTGACTTTTTGCATGATATGTTCCTTCTATCTGTTTATTAAAGGGAATGAATCCATATAACCTTAAAATCCCCGAATTGCTGAATGTTTTCACTCAAAGGTGAATGTGCCCATTTTAATTAAAGAGAAATAACATTGTTGAAATTTCAAAACTTCGAGACATGTCGGTGTTTCCTTGAGGGAAAAACTGTTCGCTCGTATTATTTGTATCGGTATGGTTTAATAATTTACTAAACACTTTATTATGAGTTTTTGAAGTTTTTATAAAAGAAAATTTCAATTGAGTTTCGTATGTTAAATTTTATGAATCAGTCTATTAGATTCTATGTTTATGTATTCTGATCTCATGCTAAATGTTCCTATGGGTGATGTTTCAGAAGAATTAGCTTACTTTAGGGCTCGCCAACGTTTTCCATTCAGTCAAACAGTCTTAGAAAAACTATCGAAGAAAAAAACTGACCATTTTTTGACCATTTCACATGATTCCAAAGAAAATTCAGAGAATGAAGAAAATAATAATTGTGATAAGTCTTTTGAAATAATAGAATTAGATGAATAAGGTCCCCGTAGCTCAATGGATAGAGCGTTGGCCTCCGGAGCCAAAGGCTGTGAGTTCGACTCTCACCGGGGATATTTGGACACGAGAGGTGATAACCTCCGTACCTTTATCACAAGTGTTGTAAAAAAGGAAAATAATGACGAATCATATTAAAAGTGTAACATTATTACACGATAAATACCCAACCCGGGAACACTACCCTTTCAACCTGCCAATCTTCAACCAGACAAAACGCCTGGAATTCGATACGCCGGTTACCCTGTTCGTCGGAGATAACGGCGCCGGAAAATCCACTCTCCTTGAAGCAATCGCTTTAAAATGCGGCGTACATATCTGGAGACAATCTGACGGCATACGGTACCAGTTCAACATTTACGAAAAACAATTACATAAATGCCTGTCACTCGAATGGTCGGATGGGCAAGTGCCGGGCGCATATTTCGGCTCGGATATATTCAGGGATTTTGCAAACGTGCTTGACGCATGGGCGGCTACCGACCCGGGACAATTGGAATACTTCGGCGGCAAATCATTAGTTACCCAATCACACGGCCAATCCGTAATGTCATACTTCCGTTCAAGATATAAGATAAAGGGACTGTATTTTCTCGACGAACCGGAAGTAGCACTCTCGCCGCGAAGCCAGATTGAATTGCTCGACATTATCGCAAAAAACATCCAGGCCGGACACGCACAGTTTATTATCGCAACCCATTCCCCAATTTTATTAGCCTGCGAAAATGCAAAAATTTACAGCTTCGATAAAGAAACGGTACAAACAATAAAATACGAAGAAACCGAACACTACCAGATTTACAAAAACTTCCTCTTAAATCGAACAAACAATCAATAAGTCTCAGTTTTCATAAAGAAAGGTGGGGCAAGCCCCACCCTACCGATTTCAAATCTTAAAATGTAGGGTGGGGTTCTACCCCACCGAAATAATATTATATAATTGACAGAGATGATATCTCGATATAATTTATATAATATATTGTCGAGTAAAATATTGACGGACATAATTTGGATAATAACAATATAATAACTTATTGAATAAATGAGGATATATGGGTCTTGATTCACTTGAAATAGTTTTGAGTTGGGAGGAATCGTTTGGTATATCGATACCAGATATTGATGCCGAAAATATGCTTACTCCACGGCAAGCAATTGATTATCTATCTATGCGACTAAACGCACAGGACATTCCG
>CAZMPL010000372.1:0-3298 GCA_964567805.1 uncultured Pirellulales bacterium
TGAAACCTCTTTCAAGTTTTCCTTCTGGTCTTGCATCCGTTAAATTTCCTTCTTTTTTATTAACTTCTGCTTTGACTACCTGGTAATCATAAACGGGATCAAACCACAGACTATATTTTCCATGCTTTATATCTGCGTCAATAACATAGCAGTTAAAATCCCCAACTTTTTCCATCTTTTCCCTGACAGATACTCCATTTTTATATAGGTTAAGTATTTGATCTAATCTTTTATTATCGCCTGCAAATCTTCCGAAAATTGTCCCTCTCGGTATTAATGACATTTCTTCCGGTTGTGAATTCATTTGTATAATAAGTGAGCCTAATTTATTTCTTTGATTATTGTTATCCCACGCATATGAATACACATTATTGCCATCCCATAATTCTCGCGAATAGGTAAAAGACTGATTATTTTCTAAAAGAGGTTTATCTGGTATAGAATCAATATCTATCCATCGATTTAAGCGTACGCTATATCTATTGACATCGAAACAGTAGTCTTCTTCGAATATGGTATATGTCCATTTGTTCGGGTTTGGAACAATAGGGTGATTTGTTATACTATGACTGATATATCTGGTTTTCAATCTATAAGAAGACTGAATTTTATCCTGAATTTTAGCATAACGCTTTAGTAATTCAGAAACAGTGATATTTTGATTTGGTTCAGCTACAGGTACTTTTTGTAACGAACTATTCACCAATTCCCATGTACTTGCCGGTTTATCTTCACCGTTTGCTATAAACGAAGAAACAACAGTCAAACCGGCTCCAAGTAAGACAATCGCCATACCGACCATAATTTTTGTTTTTACAGCAATACCGGCAGAAATACTCGATGTGATTTTATTGCCGACAGTAGAGACGTACGGCCGTACGTCTCTACAACCTGCAATCGCGATTTTACCGAGTTCCTTCATTACAAAAGCAGGTGCGGCTTGAACTATGTTTTCTGTAAGAAAGGCTGTTAATATAGCAGCCGGAACTATAACACCTCGTGACTTTAATCTTTTTCGAAGAGAATCTATACCGGATTCAATGCGGCGAGAGACAGTTGGTTGTGAAATGCCGAATTTCTCTGCTATACATGTCATTGTCTGACCTTCAAAGAAATGCAGAATGAGAACCTCGCGTGTCAGGTCATCAAGCTGGTCAAGCTCTTCGTCAATGCAGCCTGATATTTCCTGCCATTTTATTTCCTCTTCACCGGATTGTATTTTTTCAGAATCAGCGGCGTATATCTTCTCACGCTGTTTTCTCGAAGAGTTCTGGCGAATTAGTTTAATTGCCCTGTTTTTCGCGACACGATGAAGCCAATTTGGCAATGAACCGGTAATGGTGCCTGCATTTCGGGCCAACTGAAAAAACGTATCCTGTACAACATCAGCCGCTGTGTCCCTGTCCTCAAGAATGCGGAGACATACACCATAGACCAGGGGAGCATGTTCTCTTGCGATTTTCGCAAATGCTTCTGCATCGCCGCTTTCGGCAAAACGTTTTAATAATAAAAATTCGCTAACTGGCATTTTTGTACCTCAATAATATAATCTTACCCGGTTTTCATTAAATTTCCAAAAGTAAGAGTCTGCCAAAACGGAAAATATTCAGGAAATCTCGAAAAAAATAAAAAAATTATAAAAATCTCCATTTTTTGTGAAACTAAATTGCGGTTCGAACGTCTTTATTAATACAGGGCGTGGTTGACCCATTTATAGAGGTGTGGAGATCGGCCCGGAAGAAAATAATAATGTCTTATATTAAGTTGTTATTATATCTTCCCGGGCCGGAAAAGCCTGGTAACTCGCCGATAATCTGAAATTCCTCGTAACATATTCATTTATAAGCAGTTACAATTAATATTCTCTGTTTTTTGTGCGTTATCCCACTTCGTGATTATACTTTGTAATTAAATTCAGAAAAAAGGTTGCTATTGGAAGTTGTCTTTGGTATGATTTCGTTTGTTTTTTTGAATTAAAGTTATATAATAAACTTTTCATAAAATTTTTATAATTTAGATAGGTTATATTATGGCACGGAAGCGGGGACAAATGGCGCTTTACGAAGTGATGAGTAAAGCACGAGCCAGGGCGGAACAAAACAGGTCTGTGGAGCCGTTAAAGCCGCAGAATAAGCCGGAACCTGTTAAAGCTGTAAAACCTGTTCCGATTGTAGAAGAAATTGAAGTACCTGAACCGCAGGAATCTGTCAATTGGCGTAAAAAACCGCGTATTTTGCAGTATAACCTTGGCCGGATCGAATTTTCGATACCGTACCAGCTTGCGATTACGGCAGGGCTTGGTTTATTATTACTTATGTTGCTGGCTTTCAGATTTGGTCAGTATTCGGCAGGTAGTAACCCGCAAAAACCTGATGCTCCAGCTGCTGGAAATTCAGGAAACAGTAGTAATAGCGGCAGCCGCTCAGGTTTGACTAATTTGTCAACTCAGGAAAGTACAAGAACTGCTGTTCCTGAAAATACTGAACGTGTTGAAAACAGGATTCCAGAAAATCCTGGAACTGTGACAACGTTGGGTGATAAGGACGGCACAAACGTAATTGTTATAGCCGAATATGACGTTGCGACTGATTTGATTCCTGTACAAAAGTATTTTAATGATAATGGATTACCGACTCAGATTTATCCGGTTGGTAACAAGTTCCAGTTATGGACTATCGATAAATTCAAGGATAATCCGATGAGTCCTGGAACTAAAGGAAATGAAGTAATAAAATATATTGGAAGAATCGGGAAAAATTATAAGGCCCCGAATAATTATGAATCATTCGCACCACATTATTTCGATGATGCGTATGGCAAAAAAGTAGAAAATTGATTATTGGAGAAATATTAGATGTCTTTAGATCGTTCATTGAAAGTTAAGAATGCTTTAGTAAGACACAGAAATGTACTTACCCGTGCAGAAAGAATTGACCTTTTGAAAGACGATGAAAAATGGTCGGAAGGTGATTCACTAAATGGATTGCCAAAAGTTTCACATCGTAAAACTCACGCTGCCAAGAAGGAAAAGAAAGAAGGAGCACCAACAGAAGAAGCACCAGCTGCAGCAGCTAAAAAGTAACCTGCTTAAGATAAAAAACATATCAGGAATCTTTTACAGATTAATATTAAAAACTGTGCTTAAATTAGCTCCCCGAACAGAGTAAGCGGGGAGCTTTTTGTTATTTTCACCTTCGCAAAATGTCCCGCCAGTGACATCGAGCCGTTAAACACGACTATATAATCCGTTTCCGTTCGACCGATTAGCTGTGGATTATTGTCACCTTCTGAAGAATTA
>CAZMPL010000373.1:0-3297 GCA_964567805.1 uncultured Pirellulales bacterium
AAAAGGACCCCGGATCAAATGTAAACTGGATTGCAAAAGAAACCTGGGATTTCTTTATGAGATTTTAGTAATCAAATAAGAAAATAATACAAAAGGTTATTGATAAGTTTATTCAGGTGCGGCTGCATCACGATGGTGCGGCCCACCTGTTTTTGATTAAATTTGAAAATGGAAGGTTTATCAGGCACAATCACCGTTTTTCTGTGTACCATTAGTACCCATTAATCAGGTTGACTGTTCCTATTTTTTGGGAATTATCACTAAACAAAAACAAAAAATTAATATTAGTCTTGCTCGATTGCCCCCCTTAATTTTAGATTGGCTGGGACCCGATTATGCAGCCAGAGAAGAATTGTTGCTAAAGGGGTACGATCTGCTCCATTATCCCTTTTTATAATATTTCACTTGATCCTGACATTTGATTTGAAAACAAACAACGTCCTTGATATTATTTTACAATATTTATTATAGCAATTTATCATATACGTTTGTTTGATAAATATAGCTGGGATGTAACAATGATAAAAAAGAAAAGGCCAGTTTGCAAATTAGCATTTAGTATTATTGAGATATTGGTAGTTGTTTCTATCATTTCTTTGCTTATGGGAATAATATTACCGGCTGTTAACCATGTAAAATCTATAGCAAGGCAAACAATATGCCAAAATCGTTTACATCAATGGGGCTATGCCTTTCAAATATATTCTGACGATAATAATGGTTTTTATCCTCATATTGACGGCCGAGACCGAACATCGAGCAATCCGAAAACTGATGGCGAAATAGCGGATTACTACTATGGATGGGTAGATGTTCTGCCTCCGATATTAGGAGAAAAATCATGGCGTGATCACGATTATTATAATTTTCCAGGTAAAGATACAATATTTCAGTGTCCTTCGGCCAGGCTTGCACCAGATAAAAACTATAAGTACAGGCCGAGAAGGACGGGTTATTTTTCTTATGCTATGAATTCATGCCTGGCGCTTGACAAAAATTGCTGTGTGCCCTACGGAGCTGAATGTCTAAGCTGGCAAATGCCAAGTTTTTTAAGCACTTCTAAGATACAAAAACCTTCCCGTCTCATCGTTTTATTCGATCAGCTGCTCGATCCGGCTAAAGGTTACAACGGTAAAACTAATAATTCAACCGCTGGGCAGTATTGCGGCAGCTATCCCAAAGCTTTTAGTGCTCGCCACTCAAAACCGGGTGGCCTTTTAGGGGGTTCTATTCTTTATGCAGACTATCATGTACAATGGGTATCAACAGTATGGAAAGAAGAATGGCCGGATGATCTGGAAGTTCCGCCGTTAGGTGATGCAGATTGGTATCCTTATTAAAAAGATTAATTTATTTAGAGGAGAAAAGAAATGAAAACAAAAATTATAATGTTGGTGATGATTAGTTTAGCGGCACCTGGCTTTATCGGTACTGCCAGTGCAAAGCTGCTTTCAATCTTTCAGATTCAGTGTACACCTGATGCAAATGGTGTTAGTACGGAAAATGGTAATATAGTTGATTGTCTCGGCGGTATAGTAACATCCAAACCAAACCTTGCCACACCGAGGTTTGTCATTCAGGACCCAAATTGTTCAGATGGCTGGAGTGCCATACAAGTGAAGGATGAATCTAACACGGGAGATTTTGATGATATAAATGTTGGAGATCGGGTACGTTTATATAATGTGCTGGTCGAAGAATTCAGAGGCACGACATTTCTAAATTACAAGAGCAGTAACAACGCTTATCTTGAAAAAATCAGTACCGGCAATAAACTGCCGGCGCCGATAATGGTTTCACTCAAAGACATTAATGCTCCGGCTGATTATATTAATTCTGTGATAATAAATAATCACAATGCCGAGAAATACGAGTCAGTATTAATCCAGGTAGTAAATGTATATGTAGAGGACCAGGGTTATGGCAAAGCATACGACAATTATCTTTTAACATGCAAAGCAAATCCGGCTCTTACTTGTTGGGCTTCGGATTATATGAATAGCAATCTTGGCGATGCAATTTACCATCCTTATGTTGAAACAGGTAAAGGTTTTTATTCTGTATCCGGTATTCTTGAACAATACACCGGAGACAAATATGCTATTCATTACGATTATTATCAATTGCTGACTTTAAACACAGAATCCTTCTCGTTCCTTAATATTGCCGACCTGGATGGAGATGGTGACGTTGATTTCGATGATAATGATATTTTTGGTAAATATTGGAGATTATACGAAGGAAAATAACAATAATGTTTTGAAGCAGGGGAAATACTTTTTTTTAAGGACAGACAAAAATGAAAAAAGAATACATTTTGGGAATACTCTTTTTCAGCGCTATATGGGGTGTCTCAGAGGCTTTTCTTGGAGAAGCATTATTTGATGCCGGTATTCCATATTCTTCAGTATTATTAACGGTAATAAGCTTTAGCGTTTTAACTTTTGCCAGGGTATCTTTCCCTCGAAGAGGAACTTCTACATTTATTGCCGCTTTGGCAATGCTGTACAAATTTCTGAATGGTCCTTTTTTTGCTTTTCATTTATTGGGGATTCTTTTTCTGGGCATTTGTTTCGATTTATTCTTTAATGTCTTTAAAGTCAAAAATCGTTCTGTTTCCGCGGTAGGAGCAATTTATTCAAACTATACTTTATTCGCGGTAATGATGACATTTGTCTTCAGATGTACACGCTGGGTGGAAGGTGGTATTCCTAAAATATTCAGCCACATTGGAATCAGCGGCACTATGGCCGCATTGGGATGCGCAATTGTTGTGCCTGTCAGTTTTTACCTTGCTGAAAAACTCAAGTCATACAGCGAGAGACCGTTTAATCTGCAATATAAATTAGCACCGGGTGGTATTCTTATAACCACACTCGGATTGTGGATTTACAGTATAGTTGCTTATGGTTTATGAAAATATGGCGGAAATGCCAATGCGTATTTTATGGACAGATCCAAAACGCTTCCGGAGGAATACCCCGTACTATTCGGCTCATTCGTGGGCGGCCATTCAAATAATGAAAAGGACCCCGGTTCAAACGTCAACTGGATAGCAAAAGAGAATACAAAAATTTATTAATAAATTTAGATGGGCTGCATCATGATGTTGCAGCCCACCTTTTTTTGATTAAGTTTATTAAAAATGGTAGCCTTTTTATGTATCGTTGTAATATTAAATAAACTAGTATTGTCGTCTTTTTTATTAGGATGCTAAAATTTTCCAATATTTTAATTTTCCGAGTCCTTTTAAATCTTCCTCGTATTCAGTTGCCCCATATTTTTCTAATACTCCCT
>CAZMPL010000374.1:0-1778 GCA_964567805.1 uncultured Pirellulales bacterium
ATGTTTTCAATTCGGAATTAACAGCAGGGCATACTGGAGTTATAGTGCCTCTTTCGTAGAACTCTGGGACGTAGCAATCGGGATTATTAAAGGCTTTTTCTTTGGAGTTGCGATAGCTGCTATAAGCTGTTATAAAGGTTTTACATGCAAAGAAGGAGCGCAGGGAGTAGGTCAGGCTTGTACAGAAGCATTCGTATCAAGTTTCGTTTCTATTTTGGCTTTGAACTTTGCTTTGGCGATTATTTTCAAAGCGATATATTTTACTTTCTGGCCAATTAAGAGTATAGTTTAATACAAAGGTTTTTATATGAATTTTGTTGAAACAAAAGAAACAATGAAAACAGAAAACGAAAATCAAATACAGGCCAAAACCGAACCTGATAATATAATTGAGGTCAAAAACCTTGTTAAAACATTTAAAAATAAGGTAATCCTTAATAAGATTAATTTAAATATAGAAAAAGGAAAAACAACGGTTATCATTGGGCCGAGCGGATGCGGAAAAACAGTTCTTTTAAAACATTTAATTGTATTACTAAGACCCAGCTCGGGAGAAGTTTATTTTAATAAACAACGTATCGACAACATGAAAGAAAAAGAATTGAATAGAATACGTACTCATTACGGATTCCTCTTTCAGGGCGGCGCTCTTTTCGATAGTCTCAATGTAAGAGACAACATAATATTTCCTATCGATCAACACTTTAAAATTACCGATTGGAAAAAGGTCGATGAACTTGTTAAAAACAAACTGGCAATGGTTGGACTGGACGGCTACCAAAACTATTATCCGGCTAAACTATCCGGCGGCCAAAGAAAAAGAGTTTCGCTTGCAAGAGCGATTGCTCTGAATCCGGAAGTAGTTTTATACGATGAACCTACAACCGGTCTCGATCCGATTCGTTCGGATATTATTAACGAGATTATACTGAAGCTTCAAAGAGAATTGCAAATTACTTCGATTGTAGTAACCCATGACATGACAAGCGCGTATAAAGTTGCGGACAGAATTATCATGCTTCATAACGGCAAGGTTGTCGCAGATGGCGACGCTGACTATATTCGCAATCATCCGCATCCTATAGTTCAGCAGTTCATTAATGGACAGGTCGATGAAGATGACTTGGCGCTTCTGAGAATGAAAGGTACTATGTCACAAGCTCAATTCCTGCCAAGCGATTTTATGAAATAAAATTAAGAAAGAATCAATTTATCACAATTAATAAATAGGATTGTAATACACATATGAATAAAACGCCTGAACAAATATCTTCCGATTTATCTTCTAAAATAAGTGGTGACATTTTTGTGGATATTATCCATAGAGCCGCATATAGTACCGACGCGAGCATCTACCGCATATTGCCGTTATGTGTAATAATGCCTAAAGATGTAAACGATGTTGTGACCGTGGTAAAATACGCTCGTGAAAATAATATTCCTATAGTTGCCCGTGGTGCGGGTACGGGCGTTGCGGGTGAATCTTTAACAACCGGTATAGTCTTCGATATGAACCGTTATATGAATAATATTATAGGTGTCGAAAATAACGGCGAAATTGTAACTTGCCAGCCGGGTGTCGTGCTTGACAACCTCAACAAATATCTTTCGAAATATGGAAGAAAAATAGGCCCGGACCCATCCAGCGCATCCCGCGCAGTTGTCGGGGGTTGTGTCGCGAACAACGCGACCGGTGCGCATTCTCTGCAATATGGTTACATAGGAGATTTCGTAGAGAAAATAGAAGCCGTGACGGTTGACGGAGATGTGGTTACTTT
>CAZMPL010000374.1:1788-3279 GCA_964567805.1 uncultured Pirellulales bacterium
CTTTCACTAATAATTATAATCCCGCTCAATCTCAGGACGATAAGGTGTCTAAAATCGCGAAACAATGCCTGGATTTGCTGAAGGATAAAGAAGACGTTATTAATAAAGCCATACCTGTAAGCAGACGCAATCAAAGCTGCTATTCAATTTCAGGGATTTGTCATGATGGTAAAATTGATATGGCTCATCTTCTTGCCGGCTCAGAAGGAACTTTGGCCGTCTTTACGAAGATTACATTGAGAACTGTACATCTGCCTAAAGCGAAAGCTTTATTGCAGCTCGAATTCGAATCGTTTGCGAAAATGGCTAAAGCCGTACCTGCGATTGTCGATACAGGAGTTTCTACCTGCGAACTTATGGATAAGTTTCTTTTCGACCTTGCTTATGACGCTCTGCCGGAATATCGTGACATTTTACCGAGAGGTTCAGAAGCCGTCCTGCTTGTCGAACATGTCGGTGACAATATCGAGCAGGTCAAAGAGAAGATTAAAATTACAGACGCGGCAGTCGGAAACATTCCGCAAAAGCGAAAAATTATCATAGATGAAAGCGAACAAAAACGATTATGGAAATCCCGCAAAGACGCAGGTCCATTGCTGTATAGAAAAAGAAGCAAAAAACATCCTGCTGAATTTATGGAAGACATTTCTGTTGACCATAATAAACTCGGCGAATATATCGCGGGTCTTCAGGATATTGGCAGACGCTATAATTTTACTATGTCTTTCTACGGCCATGCCGGCGATGGCGAGTTACACGTCAGGCCGTACCTTGATTTAAGTGACCCGAATGACCATGAAAAAATGCGGAAAATCGCCGCTGAAGTATTTCCTCTCGCATGGTCACTCGGAGGTTCAATCAGCGGCGAACATGGAATCGGTCTTATACGAGCTCCGTTTGTTCGTAAGCAATTTGGTGACGAATATTATAACCTGCTTGTTCAAATCAAAAATATTTTTGATTCTAAAAACCTGCTCAATCCGGGTAAACTGCTCAATGACGATCCTAAAGTCATGTTCGAAAATTTGAGAAGAAGTCCGAAAATCCTGCCGGACAAAATGGAAAGCGATTTACTTTTCAATAAAGATGAATTCGAACTGGAAGTCGAACAATGCTACGGCTGCGGCTTATGCCTGACCAGGGATTCGGATTTGCGAATGTGTCCGGTCTTAAATGCGCTTGGCGGTGAACTCGCAAGCTCTCGCGCAAAAGCAAGTATTCTGCATTTCTGGGCAACAGGGCAGCTTAGCGAAGAAGATTTCGAGTCACCTGAATTCAGAAAGTTTCTGGATTTGTGCATCAATTGCAAAGCTTGTATGACACAATGTCCGGCGGGAGTGGATATTTCAAAAATGATGATAGCCGTAAAGGCAAAATACGCAAAACAAAAAGGCCTTAAAACTCCTGAACTGGTTTTAAGCAATAATCGTTTTATGAGTATATTGGGCAGCATATTTTCGCCGATATCGAACTTTTTCATGCACTTGCCGA
>CAZMPL010000375.1:0-3239 GCA_964567805.1 uncultured Pirellulales bacterium
ATGAAGGTACCCATCTGCCTGCTATAGAGAGCAGATGATAGTCACCGGCTGACCATGTATCATCGGATCTATCTCCTTTATCGTTGGCATCCCAGAAACCCGTTTCAGCAAAGCATGGGTCCTGATTGATGTTGCCTGTGCCTGCCCAGCCGCCCTGGACATCAGAATATTTAACAGTTGCGTTTGAGCCAGATATTTGAATATTATCAGCACTGCTGTTAAAGAAAATAATCGAGTTACTGATTGCCGCTTTATTACCGGAGACACCCTGCGATCCGTTGGCGGCGATTGTACAATTAATAATTGTCGGCTGAAAACATTTTATACCATAAAATCTGTTTGCCGCTATGACTGTATTAGAAATTACAGGTTTGATTAATATACCGGATGATGCACCGATACCTGTGCCGTAGTTGCAAATAATTTCACATGATGAAATTATTGGACTTGTATTATTAGTCAACTCAATACCGTCACCATAATTTTCTACAATTCTGCATTTGGAAATAGTCGGTGATGTACCTGTGCAGTAAACGCCTGTATTTGCGTTAGTTATTGTGAATCCGGAAATTACGGAATTTGCATCTTCGCCTTTGGCGAATGTCACTGCTTTGCTGGTTCCTTTAATAATCGTAGAAGCGACTATTTTCGAGTTGTTCGGATCTGAAGAACTAATAGTCAGGTTTTTGCCTGAGAAGTCTATATCTTCTTCATAAGTTCCGGGACTTACAATAATACGATCGTTGTCGGCGGCCGCAAAGATGGCATCCTGTATTCTATCGTATTTTTCATCTTTGTTTACATTATAAACAGGTCCATCTTCTGATGCATAAGTAGAAGGAGCGAGAAGCTCGATCCCATTACCTGTACCTAAATTGCGTGAATATTGCTTGGAAAATGGGTTGTTCCAGTGTTCATGCACTCCAAGGCTTTGAAGACCTATACCATCGTGAGCGGGATCATAAAAAGTTCCTGAAGGAGGATTATAAGCAAGTGCTGCTTCATGGAGATAATCTTCCGTGCCAGAGTACTGTGGGTATCCGTTTATTGTACCTACTGCATCATTCCATTCATTATATAGAAAATCAAATGCCACTGAGTCGGCAGCAACCTGGTCCTGGGAGAGGAAAATACTGCTTGGCCAGTTTCCGTTAAACGGGGGCATATTCCATCGTATGGGCTGAGAATTCCAGCTTCTACCGCCGTACAGTCCATCAATTAAAACGAAAAGAGTATTGCCACCGAGTTTGGGATGTCCCATCAAATCAACATTTGCACGATAGTGTCCCATTCCAGGTGTAGCTTCTCCAGAACCATCTGAGTTGGATGGTCTTGTACTATGCTCATCGTAATAGCCGGAAGCATTTGGTGCTCTCATTAAAGAGCCATAGTGGTTTTTACCTGCTACTGTAATTCCACCGCTGTTGTGACTTTTAAGAACCGGGAAATTAATGAAGTAATCAGCCTGGGCAAAATAATCCGGTATATAGTCCTGTTTAGTTACCTTGGTCCAGCGAGAAGGAGCAGGATCACTGAAATAAAAGGGTGCATTCTGATCATAAGAAAGTTTCGTTCTTCCAGTTTGATTGCTGCTGCTTGAACATAAGTAAACAACACCGGGGCATTCTGCATGAACCATATTATACCAGTAATCGACCAATGGATTCTGTGGATCGCCGATACTGATATCTTCCGGAGCAACGCCGACTTTGTCTATCAACTGCTTGAGCAATGCAATGGCAAGCTGGGGAGCGTTTTCAGTATGGGTTTTGCTTGAGTGATTCGACTCAAGGTTCAAAACTCCGTTGATTTTAATCGCGATTTTTTGACCCGGCTGGTATCCGACGTTACCTCTACCCATTTGTTCATTGAAGTTGCGGAATATTGCATCCCATGCCTCGGTATCAGATTTTGTACCTGCAAGAGTTCTTAATGCTTTGGAGAACATTGCACTTACAGCCTGTGGATTGGTAGATGTGTCCGTGTACCAATATGGTTGTGATGCATCATCATTACTTCCGTGCCATGTAGCAGCGCAAGGGTCGTGAATCCAAACTACTCGACCAGGATGGATACCTTTACCGACACCCAATGGTTGATTGGGTATAGGATTATCTGCTTTTATTAAAACTATACTGCCATTATCTGTTGCAAAAGTCATCCATACAAATACGATACCGGCGACCAGGCAGATAACTGCTGCCATATATCGTGCTCGTGCGAATAAACGTGATGCCCGACGATAAGCTAATACCGAAGCGGTTAATCCCATCAGCCAGATAATAAAACCTGAAGCTAATGGGAAAGCTGCTCTCTGGCATGGATAAGTTGCTCTCGATGGTTTTGGAATTACGCGAATTAAAAACCATATCAGTGAGAATAGTCCAATGATTGGCATTATCACAAACATCAAAATATTTAATTTGTTTTTACTGGTTTCACTTTTGCATTCGTGACATGAGTGAGATGAATTTCCATTTGTTTTGGATTTTTGAAGAGTTGACAAAAAATACTTCACTTTCTTTAATGACATTTTCCGAGCCTCCAACATTAAATAATAATCGTTTTTTCCCAAATGGGAATAGTTACATATATAATACGTTTATATACCTGAAAGTTCAAGTTTTTTTTTGTAAATTTCATTATTTCAGGGCTTTTTTAAAATTAAGTAGATACCAATACAGGAGAAGGTATGTTTTATTAATTTATTGTTAATTAGCATTGGATGCGAGGTTAAAATCATCTTTTTCGGCAGTAGAATCAGTTATCTGGTCTTTATTGGTGTTGTTATTATCGATATTATCAAGAATAGCAGCAAGGTCGTCAGCTTTGATTTCACCGTCAAGATTTATGTCGCCGAGCAGGTATTCATCTGAGGATTTCAAGCCGCTTTTGTAATTATTGAATATTATTTCAAAGTCACTTTTATCAACAGAACCGTCGGCGTTGAGGTCATACCAGTAAGTACTATCTTTGCTCTGGTTGTAATTTACACTCCACGCAAGACCATAACGCTGTGTATTTTCATAGTTGTCACTATTTATGGATAACACAATCTCGTAATCCGTAATATTCGGATCTGCCTTTGCATAGATATGTTCGACATTATCTATTTTGCTATCGCTGTAATCGAGTAAATATCTGTTATCCGGATTTTTGCTGTCAACTGCCCATATTTCAAGTCTCAGGTCGCTGTTTTTCTCCGGCAAAAGATTAAAAGGAGCTGTCTTTTCATAACG
>CAZMPL010000376.1:0-3236 GCA_964567805.1 uncultured Pirellulales bacterium
TAGTTTGGAGAGATTTTAATGACTGAAGAACAATGGTCTTTGCTTCTTGATGTAATAAAAGGGAAAAAGATTGATCCCGTACCGGTTGGTTTTATTATCGATAGTCCCTGGCTTCCCGGCTGGGCCGGTATGCACATTATGGATTATTATTCGAACGAGCAGATGTGGTTCGACGCGAATATAAAAGCCATAAAAACTTTTCCAGAAGCGATGTTTCTGCCGGGTTTCTGGTCTGAGTACGGAATGTGCACAGAACCATCAGCATTTGGCGCAAGATGTTCCTGGAAAACAGACGAGTTTCCGTATGCTTTCCCAATTATCAAAAGTTCGAGTGACATAGATGATATTGTAAAACCTGATCCGTCCTGTGACGGAATGCTTCCGTTTGTTATCAGCAGGCTAAAGCATACACAAAAACTAATCGAGAAAGAAGGTCACGCAATAAGGTTTGCTATCGCAAGAGGTCCTCTTAATATCGCGACTTTCCTTATGGGTACGACCGAGTTTCTCATGGCGACACAGTTGGAGCCGGACAAGATAAAGAAACTTCTCGATATAATCTCTGATTTTCTTGTTGACTGGATTCGTTTACAGGTTCAGATTTTCCCGACGATTGACGGCATTCTGCTTCTTGATGATATTGTTGGCTTTATCGGTGAACAGGATTTTATTAATTTCGCAAAACCTTATCTGCAGAAAGTTTTTAATTGTGTCGATGTAAGCGTAAGATTTTTCCACAATGATGCACCGGGACTTGTTTGTGCACCGCACCTCGGCGAAATCGGTATCAATCTTTTCAATTTCAGCCATGACCATGACATAGCCCAAATGAAAAAACTTGTCGGTGACAAAGTATCCCTGTTGGGCAATATCCCGCCGCGTGACGTATTAGCCGCTGGTACACCAGACGATGTAAAAGCTGCGGCAAGGAAGATGCTCGATTCTCTCGAAGACAAAACTCGCATTATCGCGTCCTGCGGCGGAGGTATGCCGCAAAATGTCTCCACAGAAAACATAAAAGCATTCATCGAAGAGATACAAAAATAGTATTTTTTTTGGTATATTGAATCAGTATTTCAAGCCGGTTTATCATTCCAAAATGGATGAACCGGCATTTTTAAATTTAGTTATGAACTGATAATGAGCATTTTTCTGGATGTGCGATTATTATATTTTTCTAATCAGAATTTGGATTTTACCTTTACTTTAAAACCGGGTTATTATATATTCGCTATCACATTTGTCGAGAGCGGTATTTTGACAAGAAGTAAGTGAAAAAATTGGAATTGAACTATTATTAAGGTGGAAAATTATGGCGAAAAAAAGAATCCTGTCCCTCGCAACTTTATTGATTCTTTACTTTTTCTCTAATTTAGCTTATGCGGAGAAAAATATGTGCGATGTCCCGGATGTCGGTACGCTATCACCGGGTGATTTTAAAACCAAGTTAGGCCTGACAAATTACTGGCAGGGTTCTGTCGGAGGAATTAATGATAAGAATTCCGATAGAATCTCCGGTGTATATGATTTTGATATTTGCTATCTTCTTGGAGCCCAAAAGCACAGTGAGGGACTTGGTGATTATTCGCTTCTTCAAATATCGACACAATCCTCTTTCGGTCATGGTGTAACCGATAGCAAAGTCGGCAGCTTTTTTAATTTGAATGAAGGTGTAAAAGGAGATTATGCTTTTATTATCGATAAATTGTTCGTTGAGTTTACAAGCTTTAACAGATTGGTTACTATTGATATTGGTAAAATCGATTCGATAGATTATTTTGACCACTCGGCGGTAGCGAATGAATACAAAGATCAGTTTTTTGCTTACCCGTTAGTTCAGACTGACAATATCCCGTTCCCGAGTAAAGGTTTGGGTGTACGCGCACAATATGACCCGTCACCATTCTGGTACGCCGGAGCTTATATCGGCGACGCAAGAGCCAGCAGCAGGGAGACCGGATTTAATACTGCCTTCGATGGCGATCCGGAATATTTCAGTATTGGTGAGATTGGTATCAGGCCGAACTTTTTAGATAAGAATGGAACTTATCGTTTCATGCTCTGGCACCAGACGGAGGACAAGGATTATCTGGACGGCGGCGGCAAAATTAAACGTCAGGATACTGGTTTTGCCGTAAGTTTTGACCAGCAGCTTACAGAAAAACTGACAGGATTTTTCCGTTATGGCTGGAATGACGATAAAGTTAATGAGGAAAAAGATTTTTATAGTTTTGGCGGCCAGATTGTTGGACTTTTCGAAAGCCGCAAAGATGATGTTTTCGGAGTTGGTTACGCTTATGGCCTGCGAACTTGTGAAGGATTATCCAGTACAGACGCACGGCAAATAGAACTGATTGAAACCTATTACAATATAAAAATAAACAAGAATGTGGAAATCAGCCCTGACATTCAGGTAGTAACGCACCCCGGCGGATTAAAAAGCGAATCTCCCGCAACTGTATTTGGAGTACGAGCCCGTGTGAAATTTTAAGTGAGATTGCTTTAAGATTATTCTTACTTTTATTTTTCAAATCAAAAAAATATTACCAGATAATCCTTGTTTCATTATATGGCTCGTTATCAGGTGCAATATCGAAAACAATATCAGTTTTCATTTTTTCAGGTGTTAAAACTTCCTTATATTTGCCAATATACATTTGCTCAGGGAGTTCTTCTTTTACTGCAAGAAAATTAGGATCAGTATAAGTCAAGATACTTAACGACTGGTATTTAGTTTTAATATATCTCGAATATCTCAGGGCTATACGATTGTTTGAGGTGAGCTTTTTCTCGCTTAAAGTATAGAGAAGAACTTCAGTATTTGTTCCCATTACTGAAGTTAACGCTAAAGGATATACCGCTTTATCAGATTTAAATTTCATAATTAAGGGAGCAACCAGTCCTGCATATATAATTTTCTTTTTTTGTTTATCAATATCAGGTCTTACTTTTGCAGTTACAAAACACCAGTCACGACTCACATAATCATCAAAAACCTCGACATCCTTTTCAGTGAAAACATAGCCGTTTTCATTCATCCAGTTTATGATTGATTCTGCACTGTCACTTTTTATGACTTTGACATCATATATTCCAACCTGCTCAGCTTTTACTACTTCCACTTGTCCTTTGTAAGATGTTCCCGCTGGAGCAAATAATCCATAAATCATTAAAATTGGAACTGAAATCAAAATTATAATAAAACAAATATTATTAAAACGCGCAGTTTTATCAAT
>CAZMPL010000377.1:0-3215 GCA_964567805.1 uncultured Pirellulales bacterium
ACTGTTCATCTGACCGGTATCATACGCGGCAGGTCAGGTGATACTCCGATGCCTTTTCCATTGGAGGTTAAAGTTACACGTCCGGACGGACGAAAAGTTGCGGAAATAATCGCTAATCCTGAAAAACAACAGGGCGTGTTTCATATTGATTTCCCAACACGCGACGATGCGCAGACAGGTTCGTATAATTTCAATGTAACATTGCCCGGCTCCGATGAAAGTCTTGGTTCTGTTGATACATTAGTCGAGTGTTTTCTACCGGTCAGGATGGAAGTCTCGGCGGTAACGACAAGTAAAAGATTCGGTCCGAATGAACCGCCAATAATTAATGTAAGCGGACAATACCTCTGGGACGAACCGGCTGCTGAACTGCCTGTTGCGGTTACCGGAACACTCAGAGAAATGAATTACCATTCGGATAAATATCCTGATTATAGATTCGGCGGTAAAATTAATTACCAGTCAAAGGTTATACCTGATACTAATACTAAATTGGACCCTAATGGTCTTGCTGAAATACAAGTTTCGTTGCCAAAATCCTTAAAAGCAGGATTATATCGAATGCAATTATCCTCTACAGTAACTGAAAATGGCGGACGATCCGTATCAGCGAATACATCTGCGGTACTCGATACTCTGGATAATCATATTGGTATCAAAATTTCGTCAGGGCAGGTAGTTTCTGTTGGAAAACCTGTTCAAGTGGAATTTGTACAACTGACCGGGCTGGACCAGTTTTTCACTCAAGGCCAACTCAAAATGAAACTTGTGAAAGTGGAATATGATAATGTGATGAAGCTTGTCAATGACGGTCGAGTATGGCAATCAGTCGAAAGAACTATCCCAATCGGAGATGAAGAAATTCTCCCTGTAGCCGCGGCTGAAGGAAAATTTGAAATTAGCTGTACCGATCCGGGTTATCACAGGATTATTATTACTGATGCTAATAACGTTAGCTCTTCGACCTTGGATTTCTATGCTTCGAGATATTCAGACGGGCCGCAAAATGTCCCGATGAACCAGCCTGAAAGAATCGAAATAATTACTGATAAAGAAAAATATTTACCGGGCCAGACCGCAACTGTACTAATCCGAAGTCCTATTCCGGGCAGATTTTTACTTACAATGGAAAATGACAATGTAATATCAGTGCGTACAGGTATGATTGTAAATAATACCGCAGAATTACAGATTCCGTTACCAAAAGATTCTCGTGGCTCCATATTTTTCACTGCCACTGTAATTCGAGCGATTGATCCAAATAATGAAAGCTGGCTGCCGCATAGAGCTATGGGTACAACTCGAGTTGCAATTGATCATACAGAAAAAGCAATTCCGGTAAAGATTATCGCTCCAGGTAAGGCCGAACCAAACGAAACTGTTACTATAACAATAGAGACAATCGAACCCGTGGATACAAATCATCCTGCATTAGTTCATCTCTGGGCAGTAGATGAAGGAATACTTCTAACTACTTCCTATAAAACACCAAATCCATTTGAATTCTTTTTAGGGCCGCGAAGACTCGGAGTTTCAAGTTCAGATATTTTCATGGATCTCTTGCCTGATTATAAGAGACCGGCAGGAATAACACGAATTGGTGCGGGTGGTGATTTGGAAGTAGATTCTCTTCGCAGGAATCCGGCGCCCGCTAAATATCGCGAGTCTGCAGTAATATGGCAGCAGGTTATGCCTGTTAATCAGGACGGCAGAATCAGCGCTGAACTAAAAATGCCTGATATGATAGGTCAGATGCGTTTTATGGCCGTGGTTATAGATAATGATAATTATGCTAAAACAGAACAATCCCTTGTTCTTACATCACCTTTAATTGCAGAAGCAAGCTGGCCGCGTTTTGTGGCTCCTGGTGATAAATTCGAAGTGCCCGTAAAAATATTTAATTCGACCGAAAGGTTGCTTAATGTACAGCTTACAACTTCTATTACCGGGCCGGTTGAAGTCTCGGCGGATAAAGGATTAGAAAATATTACATTGGAGTCCGGGCAATCCAAAATAGTATTATTGAATATTACCGCGAAAAAAATGGGTGTTGTTGAAGCAAATGTTTTAGTCTCAGAAATTAATGCTTCCGAGAAACCTTTGACCGCTCATAATAGTGGTATTTTTAGTGTTAGACCTGCCGCTGTTTTGCATAGTGAAGTTAAACTTTATTCTATCGATGCCGGAGAACAATTTGAGATTGAACCTTCAGATTCTTTTATAGGAGGAACATCATATATGACAATCTCTGTGAGTGGTCGTCCAAATGTTCAGCTTGGTTCTGCACTTCAAAATCTGATTGATTATCCTTATGGTTGTGTCGAGCAAACCAGCAGTAAGTTGCTTTCGCTTTTATATGCCGGAGATGTATTCGCAGATGACCGTAAAGAAATGATAGATTCTATGGTGAAAGCCGGTATTGCGCGTCTTTGGTCCATGCAGACACGTTCAGGCGGCTTAAGCTACTGGCCGGGCAGTTCTGAGCCATACTTGTGGGGTACCGCTTATGCTGCAACGTGTTTAATTGAGGCTCAAAATGCCGGCTATGAAATTGATTCGGAATTTACATCTGAACTGACAAAATATCTTGAGCAGCAGCTCAAAAATACCGGCTATGAAGAAATAGACATAAATACAAAAGCTCTGATATGCAGAGTACTTGCAGTTTTCGATGATCCGCCGCTTGGATGGATGGCTCGTCTTCTTGAACAGAAGGAAAAACTTGACCTGGCAGGGACGGCTCATTTGGCCGCGGCTTACGATGCTTCAGGAAGAAAAGATAACGCATTAGCTCTGTTACCTGAACAATTACCGCAAAGTTTCGGACCTACGACAACATCAGGTAGATTAACTTCCCCGGTAAGCCAGCAGGCGATAATGTTATCTGTTTTGCTTGAAGTTGATCCGGACAATCCTATTACAGCTATTCTTGCAAGAAGATTGAATGAGAACGGCCAAAATAATCAATGGGGAAGTACGTTGAATAACGCGAATGTTATCGCCGCTCTTTCTCGTTATCAGGTTATGACAAGTGCAAATGACCCGAATTTTTCGGGAACCGTTTATCTTAATGATAAAGGTGTTATGCAATTTAGCAATAAGAATATAGTTTCGCATAAATTTGAGGATGTTAATGCGCCTGTAAGCATTTCATCATCGGGAACAGGAAAGATTTATGTAATTGTATTAAGCGAAGGTCTCGCAAGAGAAGGAAT
>CAZMPL010000378.1:0-3214 GCA_964567805.1 uncultured Pirellulales bacterium
AAAATAAGCAGCGTTTGCGATTCTACGAAAGTTATGGTATCCGGCCGATTACCGGTACTGAATATGAAACTCCGATAGATAATTATCCCGCGCCGCATTTGCTTTTTGATGGTCTTGACAGAAACGAACCTCTCAGGCGGTCCGAGTGCAGAGCCGCGGTGCGTACGATCCTGACTAAAAAATACAGTCATCTCGTCAAGCCTGATTATATAGAAAGAGTTGTTGAATCGATTATTGACGACCCGGTTCGTTTCAGGGAATATAAGTATTTCAAGAAAGAACCTTTGTCTATGCCGCTTTATCAGAATCATCGCTTGCAGAAAAAATTTACTCTGGTAAGCACGCAGGCTCATGAGATACATCATGTAAACGAAAGGGGATATGTCGAGCGTCCCGTTCGTGTAAAAGCGATAAAGGATACTCTTGATGAAACAGGTTTATTCGAGAGCATACCGCCGAAACATTTCGGTGAAGAACACATTCTGGACGTACATGAATCGGAGTTCGTAAAATACCTGAAAGCGGTCTGTCAGAAATTACATAGCAAAAATCCGGTTTATCCTTATGTATTTCCAATCCGAAAACCGGAACGGCGACCAAAAGACCTGGCCGTCAGAGCAGGATATTATTGTATAGATACTTTTACGCCGCTCGATAGAAATGCTTATGACGCGGCACGAGCCGCGGTTGATGTCGCTCTTACCGCCGCAGAGCAGGTGCTTCAGGGAAAAACTATGTCGTACGCTCTTTGCAGACCGCCTGGTCATCACGCTGAACGGCGGGTTTTTGGCGGATTCTGCTATTTTAATAACGCCGCGATTGCAGCTAACTTTTTGTCCAAACATGGACGTGTTGCGATGCTCGATATTGATTTTCATCACGGCAATGGAGCGCAGAATATTTTTTATAAGCGTAATGATGTTCTGAATATATCTATACATGGACATCCTAATATAGCCTATCCGTATTTTTCAGGCTTTTCAGATGAAACCGGTGAGGATGCCGGGCTGGGATTCAATACGAATTTCCCATTACCTGAAAACGCCGGGCATGAAATGTACTTGAATACAATTGAAAAAGCTGTAAAGTTAATTGAAAAATTTTCTCCGATGTTTCTTGTTATCTGTCTTGGTTTCGATATCATGAAAGGGGATCCTACAGGTTCATTCGGTTTGAAAAATGAAACTATGAAACAAATTGGAATCAGGCTCGCGCGAATGAATTTGCCGACACTTATCGTTCAGGAAGGTGGTTACAGTCTGAAAAATCTAAAAACCGGCTCGAAAGCGTTTTTTAACGGATTCGCCGAAAGCCTCGAAGCCCAGTATATTCTAAAGGCAAAGAAAAAATTATGAAGAAAAAAATTGGTCTCGTTTACGACCTCAGAAGTGATTATTTGAAGTTAGGTTTCTCCGAAGCCGACGTAGCTGAATTCGATTTCGATGCTACTATTATTGCGATACAGGAAACGATAGACTCGCTTGGTTATGAAACCGAGCGAATCGGTAACGGCTGGGCGCTGGCAAAAGCACTCGTCGCCGGAAAGCGATGGGATATGGTCTTTACTATAGCCGAAGGAATATATGGAAGATGCCGCGAATCTCAGGTTCCTGCTTTACTGGAACTTTACCAGATTCCTTATACATTTTCCGACCCGCTGGTTTGTGCCGCAACACTCGACAAAGCTATCGCGAAAAAACTTGTCGCTTCCGAAGGTCTGGCTACACCGGGATTTTTTGTTGTTAGAACTCCAGCCGATGTCAAAAAAGTTAATTTGAAATATCCTTTGTTCGCCAAACCTTTAGCCGAAGGTACAGGAAAGGGAATCGACCAGAATTCGAAAATTGAAAATCCAAAGCAGCTTGCATCAACCTGTAAAATGTTACTGGAAAAATATAAACAACCTGTATTGGTGGAAGAATTTCTTTCCGGTCGAGAGTTCACCGTTGGAATCGTTGGAACAGGCCGGAACGCCAAAGCAATTGGTACGATGGAAATACAAGTTATTACCAATGGCGAATCAGCGATTTATTCGTATCTTAATAAAGAAGAATGCGATACACGAGTGCGCTATTCAGCATTGAGAGAGCCGAAAGAAAAGAACGAAATAGAATCACTCGCTCTGCGATGTTACCAGGTTCTTGAGTGTCGTGACGGTGGCCGTGTCGATATTCGTTGTAACGATGAAGGCGAACCGTACTTTCTTGAAGTAAATCCTTTGGCCGGTCTGCATCCAATCCATTCCGATTTGCCAATGATTGCGACCCAGGAAGGAATGCCATTTAAGGATTTAATCGGCGCGATACTTCTAAGCGCGTTCGGACGTGCCGACTCGTGCTTCGTAGCGAAGCGCTGCTTCGCAGAGTAGCAAGAGGAAAGCAAACTTCATGGAAAAAGTACTTGTTTTGTATAACCAGATCGAAGAAAGCGATGAGTCTTTTCTCGAAAGCCGCTCCGGCATAATGGACCAGGTCAACGCCGTAGTTGATTCGCTGGAAGAACTTAACATCGAATATGAAGCCATACCTGTACGGGATTTGCGTCGCCTTGCGCAGATTTTACCAATCCGGGAGGAAAAACTTGTTTTCAATCTCATAGAAGATTTCGAAGGTTCAATTAACCAGGTAAATGTTGTACCGGCTTTATATGAAGCGTTCGGATTCGGTTATACGGGAAATGGAACCGAAACACTTTTTCTATCTCTTGACAAAACTCTTGCCAAAGCAGTGCTCGTCGCTGCGGGTTTGCCATGTCCGGCCGGAATTTCAGTTCAGCCGGGACAAAAGTTTTCACTTGATAATCTCAAAAAGGGAAAATACATAATCAAACCCGCATGCAGTGACGCAAGCGAGGGAATCGAAGTAGATTCTGTAGTCGATGTCCCTTCGGCTGCTGCTATCGACCGTATCAAATGGATACACGAGAAATTTAATCAGGCCGCTATCGTAGAGCAATACATACCTTCGAGGGAATTGAACGTTTCAGTTATCGAAACAGAAAGCGGCGTTAAAGTCCTTCCTATCGCCGAGATTGATTTTTCAGCTTTTTCGAAAAAGCAGCTCAAAATAGTGGACTATGACGCAAAGTGGATTAAAGATTCTTTCGGATATAACAACACGCCGCGAATTATTCCCGCACCGCTGGATGAAACAGTTGCTGAAAAAGTTCGTACATTGGCAATAGAAGCCTGGCAGGCCCTAAACAGAAATGAATC
>CAZMPL010000379.1:0-3206 GCA_964567805.1 uncultured Pirellulales bacterium
GATAATTCTATCTTAAATAGTTCAGTTTTCTGTCTTGACAATGGGTAGGGGTATACTTGTATTTCTTCGGGATTGTCTGAAAGCTCAAGCAAGAGCAATAATCGTTCAGGTTCAAATAATGCAGGTAATGATGCATCTCTAACATTTTTAAGAGATATACTTTTTGATCTATCATCCGTAATATCAACTCTTGAAAGGAGTTTATGTAATGATATTTGTTCTTTTGAAACTTGTGATAAACCTGAAATACTCTTTTCGGTGATTACGATCCTTCTTTGTAAAATTTTTGTCCAATTAATACCGCCTTTGAAACTTATGTTGCTTAATTTTAGAACTCTCTCAATAAACTGCTTTTCTTTTTCTGTTGGTTCTATAAGTTCTATGTCTATAGAATTTGACTTCATTGTTTTTCTTCTTAATTTTGTAAGATCGAAACTTTTTCCAATAAATGTCTCAAATTCTTTAAGCTTCTGCGACTGATCTTTTCTTACTTTATCGATATCTATTGAAAGGGGATCTGCCGATGTGAGTTCTACGAAAATGCTATAATTCCCAAGTGGAATATCAGACAAAGAAGTTTTATTCTTTTCTAAAAATAATGAAGCGAGATCAAACATAAAAGAATATTTATTTCCATCTGGAATCTCAATGGGAGGGTAAACTTTTTTTGTTACATTTATTTGCGAACCATCTTCCAATGCCATTTCGATTGGTTTACGAAAAGAACTAATTATAAAATCATTTACATCTGTCTTAGAAATGAAATATACAGTTACAGGTACTTCGTTATCCATGATAGATAAAGAATGAATTAATTGTGGCCCCTGTACAGTAATTTTAAAGATAAAAGGAAAGCCTTTAGTTGCTTTTTGTAAAGCTTCGAGAGTTATTGCATTATTAGGTTCCTGCTGGGCAAAAGATATGCCGCTGGTTATTGATATTACAAGCAAGCACATAATTAATTTTTTAGTATTCAATTTCATTATTGTATTTCTTCCAATCTATTTAGTTGGTTTTGTTGTTCTTTCTGGGTATCGGGGGAATCATCTGTTTTGTTTGGTATGCCATGGAAGGGGACTACTCTGAAATTTATACTGAATTGTCCGGCTGGCATGAATTCACCTGCGTTGGGTCCTGTGTTTGCTCTGCCGTCCCATTCGATTTTACCTTCCTTCCCTATGACAGGATTCTTTATCCAGATTTCAGCGAGCGGCAGCTTGTACTCGTCAACTATGGTAATACAGGCTTCTTTGACTTGTATGTCTTTGGGAAGTTCGATGAAGTAGGTAAATGTCATTCCCGAACCGACCGCGATATATTGGGCAGTGGAAAATGTATGAAAAATAACGTAAACGACGCATTCTTTTACATCGCTGTCCTGATTCCAGCGGCCGTCGCTTGTTCGTACCCAAAGACGTGCTATGTAGCAGCCGATTTTACCAAATTTACAGTTAATTATCGCTTTATCCGGGCCCCTGAGAGAAAAGATGAAGTTCCAGTCTTTGCCGTTAAATTCGTACAAGTCCCATTTCCATTCGATGATTTGTCTTCCTTCCGGGTCATAAGATGTGCTTCCGTCTAAAAGAGCAAATGAATTTACATCCCTGATTTGTTCGTATGGAGTTTTAAAATAATTAATTTGCGGTATGGGCATTTTATTGAAATTGTATGAACTCCCCGCGGCGAAACATGATGAAACCGTAAAGAGAACAAAGATATAAGTATATCTTAACATTATACACAATTTCCCATGATTTTAATGCTTAATCAATCCAGCCGCATTTTTCTCCCAGCGTCAATTTCGACCATAAGCAAAAACTTCCCGATTTTTTTATCGCCTATGGCTTTAAGTATAGTGTAATCATTCACGTAAAGTACGACTCTGTCATTCCCGCGCAGGCGGGAATCCATATTCGTTTATTTCCTGCCTGACGGCAGACAAATCTGGATTCCGCAACAAGTGCGGAATGACAATAGTGCGTTTTTTACAGAAAAACCAGCAAATGAATGTCTTTCTATGAACGCTTACAATATAGTAATATATTCGATTATATATTATAGGCGCTCGAGATACAGTTTTTATTGTATAAAAAAAAATATTTTCAAAAAAATTTCTGAAGGTACAAGAAAATTTGCTCTTCGAGCGTCTTATATATAAGCGTGAAATGAAAATATCGAACAGGTTATTTGGTATTGACGTAACTAATTTAAGTACCTAAAATAAAGTGGAATATGAGGATTTTTATATGAAAAATATTGTTTTGATTATATTTGCTATTTTACTGACTGGTTGTGTGCCTGTAAGAAAGGACGGTCCTGCAATTGATGCTCAAAAGGTTCTGACTTGCCCTGACCTTGTGGAATCGGCCGCAAAGAATCTCGAAAAACTCAAAATCGATCCAATCCGGATTCAGGCTTGGAAGAAAAATGTGCTTTCGAATAAAACACAGCCATGCAGTTCTTGTCAAAAACTGAATATAGCCGCTTATGTGCTTAATGACGTGAATGATGTTTATAAACCAGCTATGTTGGAATTTATAAAGGATGTAGAAAAAGAAGATCCAAACAGAACACCGGCATACAACAAGCCATATATCAGCGGCACGACAATAGATGAAAAAACAATGGGAAAATCCGCCCTGGCTCAACAATATCTGAATGCTATAGAAGATTTGCAAACCTTTCTAATCACAGAAATAAAAATGCCTGTTCTTAGCGCAAAAAATTTAGTACTTGATAACTATTTTGTTCCTTTGGTAGAGCAGGTTGAAAAAGTTCAGGATCCTAACCAGGTTAAAGCGGAAATAGCCGATCCAAATACCAGATGAAGTTGAAAAGCAGATGGGTGTATGAGTAGATAAGTTTTTTTCAACTCATATACTCATTTACTGATGAATCCATAAATTTTTACGGTACAGGAAGATTCAATTCTGCCAGGACTTTTTTCATGTCTTCCCAGACTCTTCTTCGATTATCCGGAGAATAATTTCTGAGCAGGTAGGCGGGGTGGTATGTCGCCATAAATTTAATAGGCTTTTTACCGATACCTAAAATATATTCATGGAAACGGCCTCTTAGTTGACCTATAGACTCATTAGAATTTAAAAGCGTTTTGGCTGCGTGAGCGCCGAGAGCTACAATAACTTCGGGACCAATAATTTCAATCTGTCTTTGCAGGAAAGGGAGGCAGCAAATAATTTCTTCGG
>CAZMPL010000380.1:0-3200 GCA_964567805.1 uncultured Pirellulales bacterium
AACGCTCTATGTAAACAAAAATGGTATAACTGCTTATGAAGCTAATCCATTAACAGTTGTTGGAATAGAGAAAATCCAGTATAAGATTGGATCTGATCCTTATCAGGATTGTCCAAATCCATTTGTAGTTGCACGAATGGCAACAGTAAAATTTAAAGCCGTTATGAATCCACCCGGTGCCACATGGCCATATAATAAACCGTCTTGGTACTTTGACGGTACCCCAATGGGATATACTGAACAACCGTTATCTTTTAATAGCGCTTCAAGCAGTCCAGATGATTATATCGTAATACAAGCAGAATGTGGCAACACTATACCAGTAAATATAGTTGTAGTTGAACTCACTTCACTCGAGATCAATGCAAAAAGAACCACAGGGCCTGTTGAATCATCATTTCCAGTTAAGTATAATGAACATTTTGAACTTGGAGCTACTTTTCAATTTGACTTAAATCTGGGTGAATGGCCGACACCTGTAAAAATGGGAGCGGAAATCTGGGATCTGGATTGGTTCAATAAACGACTTGTATATGGAACAGGAACAAGCATTTCACATACTTTTGGAACAGGTACCTATGGTTCCTATGATGATGGAACATGTGACGTATGCTTTTATTTTGACGAAGATACATCTGGTGGTTCTTCTTCGGGTGATGCTCAAGTGGATTCATATGACTTTGAAGTTCAAGAATTAAAATTTCATTACCTTAACTTTGCCAAAAGCTCTGAAGTTAATGAAGTTCCGACAACAACTGCTGTATGCATTGATGCAACTGAACGCATTCGTAAGAAAGATACTGCTGATGATTGGCGTGCTACAGCAATGATTATACCAGAGGGCTCACTATCTACAATTCCTGCAACGGATACACAAACTCCTCCTGAACTCCATGATCCAGTAAAAGTCTGGCGTCATAATGATGGTACTATTGATGACGAATGGGGCCATGCAGCTTATTTCCGTGCATCCAGCGCGGATGTAATTATTGTCAATGAGATTTGGGCTTGCTATGAAAATGGCGAAAGAGATTATGATCATTTCTATCAAGGATTAAGTCATTCCGGCGCGCAACCAATTATACAAATAGGAGATTTTAACGGAAAAACTCTTTCACATGAACTTGGACATTTTTTCGGACTTAATCACAATGACTCAAATGAAGATAATGTTATGCATAGCGAAATATTTGGTTGTGGAACATTATTAGATTTAGACGAAACCGATAACTATGATGAATAGTTCTATCTTAATTTGGAAATATTATTATAATATTAAGATAAAATACAGGAGTAACAGAAGAAAATGAAAAATAATATTTTAATAAATACTATTGCTATACCAATTGCTTTGTCAATATTTTTTATGGCATCAATCTTATTTGCGAATGAGAATACATTAGAACCTAACAATAAATATCTTTCTGTTCGCGATTCCCTGCTTCCGATGTTAAATTCTGATTTTCGTTCAAATAATAAGTACTTCCCAATCAATCGCATTAATCCTGATATAAAACAGTATGTTCTTTATTATCTTGAAAATGATAACAGCAGTTCAACTTACGCCAGCAATGGGATATGGCTTCTGGGAATTGTCGGAACAAAAAATGATATGAATTTTGTTGATAATTACATACAGTCGCGTTTGAATAGTTCTAATGAGGACGATAAGAGATTTATACTTCAAAATAGTGTCACATCTTCAATCGGCTGTTTTACTGGTATGATGCTGAAGAGAGACATATCAGAAGCGAAACAGTTTTTTAATAAGTATGCTAATCTTTCTGCCTGGATATATCAAGGGGCAACAGACGATGAAAGGGCAAGGCGTGCTTGCAATTGTTTTGTATATGCATCATACCAATATTCTAAAGCAGATTTTATCCTTTCTTTTATGAAACAAAATTCTTCCGGTTCAAAACCTTTGTTTAGTAACTCAGATATTAAACCCTTGGAAGAACGTAAAACAGCTCGGTACACAGAAATTATGGAGCCTTCGAAGACATCAGAAGAAATTCTTGATAAGTATCGTAAAGATTTTCTTAATGAAGGCGGAGCAACAGCAGTAGATAGGCTCTTAAAGAAACAGACTTTGGCCGAATGGCGAAAAGAGCAGGAGGAGAAAAAAACTGTTACAAACACAAGAACAAAGCCTGATGAGTCATTTGAGATTGTTGATATGAACGAAACAGTTGAAGGTGCAAATATAAAAGCCATTGTTCTCGATGCCGTAAAAGCATATATTGGGATTCCTGTTAATAAAGTTGAAGAGAATATACTGATAGACACAAAAATTCTAAAGGAAATTAAAGCCGCTGGATTTAAGAATTTTAATGAATTTAAAGTCAAAGCAGAAATAGAAGCATCAATTAATAATTTCGTACCTATAATAATCAGCGGCAGGGAAAATAATGAAGCAACAACTTCCGAACCGAATGTTATATTTAACAGAGTGAAGGCTAATATCACATTCGATATACTGGGATCAGCAGATATACTGAAAAAATATGGCCCTGACGCAGCTCATGTATCATTATTATCACCAAAGACCGGAGACTTGACTGCAAATATGATAAGAATTAACGATGGCTGGCTATGGGCTCCTTTTTCTGACTCACCAATAAATACCGATTCGAATATTGTTAGTGACAAGTATTTAATCGACTGTGCCAACAAAGCTGTAATCGCCTATAACCAAATTTCACAAAGCATTATTGACGGTAATTATGATCCATTGACAATTCCTGTTCTTGATAACGGCAAATTGATACCATTGAATAAACGAGAAAAAGATAAAGATGGAATGGCTAAAGCTCTTGATTTAGAGAAAAAGATTCTTGAGGATTTAGCAAAAGCAAAGTTGAATAATTACAATGACTATCAAATGAAAGTTACAATAGACGCAACTGTCGATAATGGAATATTAAACCTTGAGACAGGTACAATGCCGAAAGATGTAAAAGGATATGAAACAATAGATCTAACTTTTATGATTCCCAACGGAGCCGAAGTTTATAAAAAGAATATATCTGAAAGAATGGACCAAAGCAGTATTGACGGCAAAGGAAATCTAAAAGTTTCCATGAAGAAAATTAACGGCACATGGTACTGGAATCCTTTCGGATGGTAGAATATAATCTCAACAAAACTGAATAATTTAAGAATCCCTAACAAATAAACATAAAATCGCGGCTATGATA
>CAZMPL010000381.1:0-1948 GCA_964567805.1 uncultured Pirellulales bacterium
AACAGAATGATGTGAAATTTATCATTGCCAACAAACAGGAAGGGACATATCTCGCTGATTCACTTGCGGACAGACTAAATATAAAAACTGTTATTTTCAGCAATTTTCCCGATACAACAGGTTTCGATGAATTGGTACAGCAAAACTTGAAAATAATTATTGAGGCGGCCAGATAATGATATCAGGTAATCTGCTTCTCTCAAATATTCGCGTTGTACGTTCAGGCAAGATTATTCTTAATATCGATAATCTTCAAATCAATCCAGGTGACTTCGTTGGTATAATCGGAACGAACGGAGCAGGTAAAACTACGCTTCTTCGACTTTGCTGCGGGCTTATCAAGCCAAACAAAGGTACAGTTAAATTCGATGAAATAAATCTCACAAACATTAACGCTTGGAAAAAAAGCGACTTTCGGAAACACATCGGCTATATTCCCCAGCAAGCGGAATACAATCCGGACCTGCCTTTCACTTTGCGCGAAGTAGTAGCGATGGGAAGGACAAGTATTAAGCCGCTTTTGCAGCGACTCGATAAAAATGATTATGAAATTGTTGACGAATGGATTGATAAGCTCGGCCTGGCAGATAATCGAAATCAGACTTTCAGAAGTCTTTCTGGCGGCGAGCAGCAGAAAGCGTTAATAGCACGCGCAATGTCACAAAATCCCAGCATACTCATGCTTGACGAGCCTTGCTCTAATCTTGATTTTAACTGGAAATATCAAATTACTGACATTATCGAGCGGCTTTACAATATGACTAATGTCACCGTACTGATGGTCTCGCACGAAACAAGCCTTTTACCTTCATGCTGCAAGCGTGCGATTCTTATGCACAAAGGCAGCCTCATCGCAGATGGTGACACAAAAAATGTGCTTGAATCGAGCGAATTTCATCAAGCCTATGGTTCACAGTTCGAGACAGTCACTCTTGGCGGAAGAAGATATATAATTAGAAAATAATACTTATGGATTCCTATTTTATTACAGTAATAATAGCCGGAGTTATAGCCGGAGCAAGCACCGGAATGTTAGGCGCATTTATAATCGGGCTGCGTATGCCGTTTATAGGGACATGTATTTCTCACGCGTCTATGGCAGGTTTCATTTGGGGCGGATTGCTTTCATTCGACAATCCGACACTATGGCCGATTACAACTTTATTGGGCGGCGTAATGGCATCCATTATTTCCGCGTTGAGCCTGGCAACAATACGAGAAGATAAAACAAGACTCGACAAAAATGTCGGTCTTGCTATTATTTTCTGTTTCATGCTTGGAATCACTTTTCTGGGAATCGGCCTGAATCAGGGCAGCCGAAACGATATGCTTGGCTTGCTATGGGGCAACATTCTTTTCATAAATACTACAAGAACGATAACAATAGCCGCTCTTGCGGTTCTACTGGTTCTCTTCGTAGTGCTTTTCAATAAAGAAATGAAGGTTCTATTATTCAGCAGGTCGATAGCGGCCGCGACTGGAGTTCATGAAAGTTTCGTTTACAGCATTTTCCTGACCCTATGCGGCATAGTCTTAGCGGTTAATATGCCTCTGATTGGCGGCTTGATGATTTTCAGTTTGATTACCTGCCCCGCCGCCGCTGCTTACCAGATTTGCAAAGGATACGTTCCGGTTGTAATGGCATCCACCTTTTTCGGAATGTTAAGCACTTTGGTCGGTTTTTTCATTTCTTATTACCTGAATTTACCTACGGGAGCATGTATTGTCATAGTGAGCGTTGCGATTTTCGCCTTAACAACACTTTTCAAACATATTTCCGGCCTTCATAATTAAAATCCATATAGATTAAACTTTTTTAGAGCACAAAATGGTTGTTTTTACTGTATTAAAAGCTAATATAGAATAAATACTAATAGCATCTGTAAAAAGGTTTTATTATGCACATGGCAAATGAATTATTATCTGTTCCGGTCGCCGCTGGCACGCT
>CAZMPL010000381.1:1958-3200 GCA_964567805.1 uncultured Pirellulales bacterium
GGATCGGGCGCCAGCCTCTACCACCGGACTCCATGCGCCGCTGCGCAGGCTGCTGCCGGCAGTATTGGGATTATTTGCAGAAAAGCTCGTCAAATAGTCACTTCGGACAAGCTTGCACTTATGGGTATTCTCGGTGCTTTTGTTTTTGCCGGACAGATGGTTAATATTCAGTTGCCCGCAATGCCCGGAACAAGCGGACACATGATTGGAGCAGTGCTTCTTGCAATTATTCTTGGCCCACATTTGGGAGCAATCGTAATGTCCTCCATCATAATTATTCAGTGCCTTATATTTCAGGACGGCGGCTTACTGGCACTTGGATGCAATATTATAAATATGGGACTTGTTCCATGCTATTTAGGCTACTTTCTATATAAAACTCTTACAATGGGACAATTCAGCAGCATGCGAGCATATATCGGAGCTATGCTTGCATGTATAATTTCCGTCGAAGTCGGAGCAATGCTCGTTCCTGTACAAGCATCGCTATCGGGAGTCCTCGCCGTTCCATTTTCAACATTTTTGATAACAATAATCGGCGTTCACTTTCTTGTCGGCTTCGTCGAAGGATTAATAACTATAGCCGTATTGGGATATATCCAGCAGGTTCGCCCTGACGTTGTTCTGGATTCTCTGCCGGGTAAAGTCAGGTTAAGCAGGAAAACGGTTCTTGCTTCATTTGCGGTTTTTACAATTATTATTGCTGCGGGACTTTCCTTATTAGCTTCCGAATTTCCGGACGGTCTCGAATGGAGCTATGCTGACAGGCCGGACCAGCCGGATTTCAAACCTGTTATAAAAAATGAAGATTCGAGAATTGTCGCCGTTGATGAATTTCAAACTAAATATACACCTCTTCCGGATTATTCTTTAAGACCGTCGCAACTAAGCAACACAACTGAACATGGAACTCAAGTTGGTGCCGGCTGGACAAGTTTTGCGGGCGTAGTTGGTGCTGTTCTTACAATGGGTGTCATCTGGGTAACCGCGAGGATTTTAAGAAAAAGACAGCCGCAATAATTGCAGCTCGAAAAGATACTAAAAATGCACCATGCTTATATAGATAAATTTGCGTATCAGGATTCAGCAATGCACAGGCTTGATAGTCGTGTCAAGTTTATCATTCTTGTGATTTTTACCGCTGTAGTGATTGCACTGCCGCGTACATCTTTCAGTATCCTGGTTTGTTATGCAATCGGACCGTTTGCGATTTTAGTCTGGGCAAAAATCCCTCTCAAATTT
>CAZMPL010000382.1:0-3195 GCA_964567805.1 uncultured Pirellulales bacterium
GACTAATTTTTCTCTAAAATCCTCACTCGAATCAGCATGATGCTGTAATTTTCCAATCCAGAGAATATCCGTTTTCCATTTCTCATCAACTTCATATCGGCGGTCAACATCAGGGTCACACATATTGGGCATAAAGACGCATAATGGGACACCTGCATTGCGATAATCCTGCAGCCATTGTCCATCATTAGTAGCAGTTAATATATCAAGCTCTTTGGCCGTTTCAATCCTGTTCTTCTGCAGCTTCGGCCATGGGTCACCATCTGCTCCAATAAAAACCGCGTTCGGGGCAGCTTGTCGCGCCAATTTTATAGTTTGTGCATTTAGATCTCTGGCAAAACTTATATACACAATGTCTGGACAATATACTTTCAACTGTTCCGCAAGTATGTAATCTGTGCGGGATTTATAAAGATAAGCAGAGAGGGTTTTACTTTTAAAATGACTGATCTGGAAAAGAACATCACAATAGCTGAAAATCCTAACATCATGCCCAAGTCTTATGAAACCTTTTGCCAGCTTGGGCATCTGGTCCGAAAACATTTTAGCCGGTTTGTTATACAAGTCTGTAATAATAAATATTCGTTTAACTTTGCTCATTTTTTCTTTTCAATTTCATAAATTTTTGATGCCAGATTGCGCGACAACTCGATTGCAGACTCTCTCTGGAGATGTGAGCCATCAAAACTATCATAGGCAGCAGGATCAATTTCAATCCATATTCCGCCAGAATTTTCAAAAGTAATTTTAAATTCAATAAGATTAAAACCGCTGATTTCTTCTTCAAGTTTAACCATTTCCTGACAAGTCGGCATTAAAAATCCATATACTTTTATTTTCTTTTCATTCCAGTCTGAAACATATTTTAAAAGATTATCAGTCATTTTCTGTGTTACTTTACAGCTATCATATATTTTTAGATATTTTCCAAGTTCCTTTTTCTTTCCCGGAGGTTTTTTACTATAGGCCAGCCAGCCGTCGGGGAAAAGCTCTTTATATGTATTACTACCCGCCGATTTCGGGTAAATTCCTTCCAGGACATCGCGAAAAGACATATACTCAAAAAAACTTATCAATGATGCAAAATGCTTTTGCATAAACAATTCCTGTTTTGAAAGATTTTTAAGTGTAGAAAATTGTCCTGTTATTTCAGTATCTTTGGTCAGAGAATGAGGAGTAATGCCGAGTATAACCGTTTTATTTTTACTTTCCTCTTTTAATACTTTTTCCACAGCAGCAAGATAATAGCCGTCATATAAATTGCTGGCAAATCCAAAATTAACAATAGTTCTTTCCTTTAAAACCTCTTGCATAACAGATGGAGAAATCCCGCCCAATACTCTTGAATCTCCTGTAACGACTGCATCGGCATAGTTTTCCCAACTGATTTTTGTCGCCCAGTATTTTTTTTCATACATTCCACGTGTCGTATTCGGTCGCAGCGAACCCATAATAACAATTAATATTATAGCTGTAATGAGAGTTCTAATTGTCCTGTCACTATGAATCAGGCTGAAAATAACTTTAATTTGTAAATTCTTCTCACTTGCCATTTTCTTATCCTAAAACTGGAAATATATAAAAGTATTCGAAGGAGCACGCATATAAACACAAATCAGAATAAGAAAAGCCATAACTGCCGGCTCAAAAACTCTTGTAACTTTCGAATCTGATATCGCCCATTTCGACTTGTCCATACCAAAGTAAAAAAAGAACTGGCTTGCAATAATTATTAATAAAACATTTATAGCGTTATTATCAACAAGATCATGTACTACAGAATAATTAATGTTTAAAGGGTTAAACATTAATCTAAAAATTGATATAGCCTGCGATAAATTTTCCGCACGGAAGAAGACCCATGCTAATATCGTGAGCAGAAACACAACCAGCGTCGTCAGGTGCCTTCCAGCCGGTAATTGAGATAATTTCCTGGGCCAGTTCGTTAGGCGTTCAATGGATAAATATAACGAGTGCATAGCCGCCCATAAGATGAAGTGCCATGCGGCTCCATGCCATAGTCCTGATATCAGCATTGTTATCCAAAGAGTTACGTGGCTATTTAATTTGCCTTTCCGCGAGCCTCCAAGAGGAATGTAAACATAATCACGGAACCATGACGAAAGTGATATGTGCCATCTCTGCCAGAATTCCCGAAAGCTGGATGAAATATAAGGATTGTTGAAATTGACAGGAAATTCATAACCAATCCATTTTCCCAGTCCTCTGGCAATATCGCTGTAGCCGCTGAAATCACAAAATATCTGAAAAGCAAACATAATCATAATAATCCACCAGTAGCTGAACGAAGCGGTTTGTGAATCTGCGGCAAAAGCGGAATTGACCGTAGCTGCTAAAGTGTCAGCGACAACAACTTTCTTGAAGAAGCCGAAAACTATAAGTTTCAGACCATCCCATCTCTGTTTTTCACTCACTGGCTCGTAACGTTCCAGTTGAGGAAGCAGGTCGATTGCACGAACAATCGGGCCGGCAACCAGTTGTGGAAACAGTGACAAATAAGCAAAAAAATGGAATATATTTCGTGTCGGTTTAAGATTACCACGATAAACATCAATTGTGTAGCTCATCGACTGGAAAGTATAGAAACTTATACCAACCGGTAAAATCAGATGAGCAGCGGGTATTTGAGCATCTACACCGAAGGTCTGTAGCAACCAGTTTATGTTACTGATACCGAAATTGAGATATTTGAATATCGCAAGAGAACCAATATTACCCATCAATGACAATACAAGTAAAAGTTTTTTATGTCGGACGAAACGTACTATTCCCAAACCTGCCAGAAAGTCTATCAGGCCGCTTGCGATAATTAAAAAGATAAAACGCCAGTCCCACCATCCGTAAAATATAAAAGACGCTATCGTTAAATATATCCATCTGGCATTGTTTTTCCTGCGAAACAACGGCCATAGCGAAAAGAAGACTATGCTGAAAATTATAAATATTACTGAATTAAACTGCATATTTTAGATTTCCATCTTGTTATTACATCATCTGTAACGCTGTTTTCATATTTCTTTTGGAAATAAATTCTCTTCCTTTTTGATTCAGGTGTTCATCGATTGATTCTGAATGAAAGAAATATTCACTTCCAAGTGTTCTTGAATAATCTGCACATACGACAGACTCATTCAAAATACTATGAATAGTCGTTTCTTTATCATTCAAAAACAA
>CAZMPL010000383.1:0-3195 GCA_964567805.1 uncultured Pirellulales bacterium
AGAATTATTAATTGATTTTATATAAGGTTCCCAATGAAAAAACCAGATTCGCAGACATATCCATTACCATGGTGGGCATCGGGGATTTTGCTGGGACTTGTCCTTATTCTGGCAATCAGCCTGGCTAATTCACTCGATGTTTCAAATCAGTTTGTTTACACAAATATGAAAATTCTTAAATCGTATGCACCTGAATATATTGAAAAACATCCTCTCACAAGCAACGATGAATTTGAAAATTCATATCATGGATGGTGGCTCAGTATCGGAATTGTAATCGGAGCTTGCATCGCTTCATTTTATCTCAAAATCTGGAAAGTTCGCACAACCTCTGATTTATGGCAAACGAATCATAAAACGCCTATTGTGATACGTTTGATAGTATGTTTTCTCGGCGGTTTTCTTATGCTCCTTGGAGTCGCAATTGCATACAATGGTTCAGGTGAAAATTTACTTTCAGGTTTATCAAAATTGTCACTGGCGGCAATTCCTTTTGCTATTTCAATGATTGTTTCAGGTATGTTAATTGCATATCTTATCTATCCGGCAACTACATCTAAAAATAATAATGGAAATTAATTTTATATGACGACACCGTTAGTTAATCTGATACTTGGAATAATATTCGGGGCAAGCCTGGTGCTCGCCGGTTTCGCCGAACCGGACCGGATAATAAAAGCATTAAGACTAAGAGAGATGCGTGTAATCCGTTCTGTTATTATTATATTTCTTGCAGTGCTCATTGGGACATTCATTATTAAAATACTCGGTACAGTCGAAACAGGTAATAAATCAGCAGCTATTGTAACTCTTGTTATCGGCGGATTGCTTTTCGGAGCGGGAACAGGATTTACCGGTTATACTCCAGTGACATGCATGGCTGGGGCTGCCTGCGGAAAAGTTGATGCCTTGTTTACGATACTTGGAATGTTTTTTGGTGGTTATGTTTATGTATTCCTTTATCCCCCTGCTATACAACCTCTTGAGATAATTTATAATTATGGAAAAGTAACATTAACCGAAATTACACATATCCCTGATATAATATGGATAATCTTTTTTTCTGCCGCATGTTTGATTGGCTTATTTTTAACATGGATAAAAGAATTAATTTTGAAGTCACCTAATATAGAAAGTGATTTGCCGGTAAAAAAAGTGAATGTTTACGAGGAGTATACGCCTGAACTTCTGACAAATGAAAAAAGCATTTCCACAAATCTTGATTCTTATGAAACAACTCAGATGTTGAGATTATGGAAAAATATCTTTTTCATCATAATTATATTGTGCATGTTACTACTTCAGATATTTTTCTGGCTGGTAAGCCAACAGAGTAACAATAATCCACCTGTCATATTTGGTTTAACACCAGAATATATAATAACAATATTAAATGTTTCCAATACAGTTCTAATCTTCTCGGCATTCTTATATTTGCTATCAATTTTCTTTTGTCTTTCAATTTCATTCAGCTCAAACTTTGGTGGATTAAAATATATTTCGCGGTCATTTTTCTCTGCTCTTATCGCACTTGTTCTTTTGTTACCATGGCATCTTCTTTTTGGCCGGATATTATTCGGAGTGATTTATTCACCATCTGAACTGTTTACCATGACAAATCAAGATATTCCAGTTGTTATGCTGTATTTTCGTTTTGTTGGTTATTGGGCATTTGTCATATTAATTCTAATACGTTCACAAATATACAGCAACAAATGGGCAAAAACATTGTTTGAAAGAATAGATCAGATAATATAATTTCATAACCAACCACCTGCCAATATATCATAAAGTCTTATACATCAACAACTTACAATACCTTCATGCGATTATATTTATCTACATATATGTTTAATTTGACAAATTTATATCGATAAGTGTAAAATATAATAAGGTAGTAAGAGTACTATTGTGAGGCCCTCTTCGATTTAATAACTTAACATCGAGTTGTTATTTTTTTACGGAGAGTGATTATGGGATTAATAAGATGTCCATTCTGTGAGCAGGAGATTGATACTAATTCAAAGAAATGTTTTTTCTGTGATTCGGATTTGAGTCAAATTCTGCATTATGATGATTCAAAACAAAATCAGGAAAAGCATGAAACATTAAAAACAGAGCATCCAATCGGCCTGAAAAAAATTACATTATTCCTTCTTCTTGGTGCGGCTTTTTTGGGCATGGCCTTTTTCCTGATTGGCCGCTTCGATTAATCCGAGTGAAGCGGCTTTCTTAACCAGATCGACCATGTTATCAACATCAAATTTTCGCATTATACGATAGCGGTGCACTTCTATTGTCCTGATTGAACGATGAAGTAATTCCGCAATTTTCCGATTGCTTTGGCCGTCAATGATATGCTTAAATATCTGGGCTTCACTTTTAGTAAGCGGCTTATATGGATACGTTTGATAAGAAGAATTATCATTCAAGATAGACTGAACTTTCCTCAGGAAAGAATCTTTTTCAAGAGGTTTTTCGATGAAATCTACTGCACCGGATTTCACTGTCTTAACCGCTATAGGTATATCTCCATAAGCGGTAATGACAAGAACCGGAAGCCAAGGAATAACTTCTTTAGCTTTCCTCATTAGCTCAAGACCATCCATACCAGGCATTTTCAGATCCGTAATAAGCAAATCACATCTCTGAGATTCGATTTTTTCGAGACATTCCGGGCCACTTGCAAAACAGGTAACATCCACATCGATCTGTTCGAAAGTATCTCCAATCACATCGCGAATCTTAGGTTCATCATCTACAAAAAATATCTGTTTTTGAGTTTCTTTTGCCATCTCGTAATTATATTACTTTATATCATTATTTAAAGGAATCTTTACAAAAAAAGTCGTGCCTACTCCAAATTCACTTTCAACATGGATTTTACCCCCGGCACGTGATACAATATCACGAACTATACAAAGCCCAAGCCCTGTCCCCTGGCTCGGCGGCTTTGTAGTAAAAAAAGGCTCGAATATTCTTTCGATATTTTCCGGAGCTATGCCGCAGCAATTATCTGAAAACCTTAGTTCCACATAATCACCACAGTCTTTTCCACTGATAATAATTCTGGGGTCTTTTTTATCACCAGCGGCATGAATAGCATTATCAAGCAAAGCAAAAAACATCTGCTCAAGATCTTTTTCATTCGAATAAATGCTTGGTAATTTATCCATATTTTTTATTATAATTTCC
>CAZMPL010000384.1:0-3177 GCA_964567805.1 uncultured Pirellulales bacterium
TGTTAAGTATATTTTGGTTTTTAATTAGTTGGGAAAAGATAATAATTTATTGAGGAACTTAAAATGAAACTTGGCAGAATTAGCGAGAAATTTCCTTATAAGGGGATAAGAAACTGGGCTTTGATATGTTCTGTCACATTTATTATAGTTCAGTTTCTTTGGAATTTGTCCTTTTTTGTACGAGGATTTGATTTTTTGGAAATACCTATGGTATTTCTTTATTTCCCAATTGCAACTTTAATTGATCCCCATGACGCAATGCTTCATAATGACTACATTTATTTCTATGCTTTTGTATATTGGATATTATTTTTCCTGCTCTCATGGAAACTTTCTCTCCGAAAAGTTAATCCTGTTATTCCTGGCATTCTTGTTCTGATTCTATCTTGCCTGCCAGGTTTGATATATTCTATTTACCTTTTTTGGAGAGGTCCTATCGAATACACATAGTTGAGGTAGGGTGTGCTGTGCACACCAATTTTAGTTTTTACCTATTACGCTCAAAGCTGTTTTAACATTTCCGAACGGTGCGCTTATCGCGAAGCCCTGAACTATATTCTCTAATTTTTCAACCATCTCGCGGGCGATTTCGATACCGATTTTTGTTCCCTGTTCCTTTGTTTTGGCCGCGGACATTCTTTCGAGTAATTCTTCAGGCACAACAACTCCAGGAACTTCGTTTGCCATGAACTCTGCGTTTTTGTAATTTGTGAACGGCCAAATCCCAGCGATAATCGGTATTCGGAAAGACCCTATTTTCGCGAGGAAATTCAAAAGCATATCGATATCGAAAACAGGCTGAGTTATCGCGTATTCCGCTCCCGCTTCGACTTTGCGTTTGAATCTTTCGATTTCCCTGTCCATTTCAGCAGCGACGGGATTAGCGCCTACGCCAATTGTCAAAGCTAATTGCGAAGATATGTCATTACCTCCGATATCAATGCCTCGATTTAGATTTCTAATCACCGAAGTAAGCGCAATCGAATCCATATCGAAAACACCTGTAGCATCCGGGTATTGGCCGAGCTTTGGCGGGTCACCTGTTATTACAAGTATATTTCTCAAATCCATAACAGAAGCGCCGAGCAGGTCGGACTGCATCCCGATTAAATTCCTGTCGCGGCAGCAAAAATGCAGGATAGTTTCTATATCACAATTCTGCTGAATTTTCACACAAGTCACCATAGGCGATAAGCGCGAGCTTGCTCTCGGGCCGTCAGGGACATTGATTGCGTCAATTCCGGCTTGTGCGCAAATTTGTGCCTTTTCAATTGTTGACTGGATATTGATTCCTTTTGGCGAAGCCAGTTCGATAGTGAAAACTTTCTGTCCCGTAGCGATTTTTTGACCGAGTTTTGATTTTTGTGCCAAAGGAATTTCCGGCGGCAATTCTTTTTCTCGTTGCGGCTCGGTAATTGTGATTACTTCTCTGCTCCTGGTTTTTGTTTCCGCTTTATCGAGAACTCTGACTGCTTTGGCAATTTCCCTGATATGGTCCGGCGTTGTGCCGCAGCAGCCGCCGATTATGCGAGCGCCTTTTTCAAAAAATCGCTTCGCGTATTCTGACATATATTCGGGTGTTGACATGTACAACATGCGGCCTTCGACCTGTCTTGGCATCCCCGCGTTAGGAAGTACAGAAAGAGGTATCTCCGTTATTTTTCTTATCTTTTCTATGCTCGAGAGCATATCAGAAGGGCCGACCGAACAGTTTAAGCCAATCGCCGCTATGTTTCTTTTGCATAAAGGTTCAAGAGCGGCAGTGACAGGCTCACCGAAAATTGTTTCATCGCCGCGATCTACCGTCATGTGTGCCGCTATCGCGATATCGAACTTACTTAAAATAGTATCAATCGCAATACAAATTTCCTGTGTATTCTGGAAAGTTTCGAGAATTATAAAATCAACGCCCGCGTTTATTAAAGCGCAGGATTGCTCATAAAATATTTTATGAGCTTCGAAAATTTTATCTTCGTTATATTGTGACAATTGCCAGCCAATCGGCCCGATGGAACCTGCAACCATGCAATCCGGGCCTGCGCATTGACGGGCAATCTCAACTGCTTTTGTATTAATCTGCTCGACTTTATCCTGCAGGCCGAACTTGGCGAGTTTGAAACTATTTGCGCCGAACGTATTTGTTTCGATAAAATCCGCGCCTGCTTTTATGTATGCTTTATGAATATTTTTTACAAGCTCGGGATTGTTAAGGTTGACTTCCTCGAAGCAGCTATTGAGGAATATACCTTGCTGGTACAGCATTGTCCCCATCGCTCCGTCGCCAATAAGAACTTTTTTTGAGAGTATTTCTTTAAACTGTTCTGAACTTATCATAATGAATCCGTTTCTTTGATATCGTCGAAACAATTGGGTGCATTTTCTTTTAGTATTTTATAAATTATTTCACATGCATTTCGGATTTCCCACTGCGCCTTTTTTGACAGCCGGGTCTGGAGAATATGTCTCCATTCCCTGAAATCAGCGGAAACTACTATCTCGCTCGTGCATGCGTTTGGAAGAACAAAACGAGCATCTTCTTTTTTGAGGCCTCTATCTCGCCACTTTGCGTACATCTTTTGAATGGTTTCCATGTCATTGTGATAATCGTTGATAAATTCTTCCGGCATAGTTTCGGGAATCACATATTCGAATTGTTCTTCATTTACATATCTTTGCGATTGCTGCGAAACCGCCATGAGCCTGTGACGAACAAGCTGATGGGTCATTGCGCGCGAGCAGTTTTTGATTCGGAATGTGGCATAAGCATGTTCGAGAGGGGATTCGTGACCGAGTTTTATCAGCCTGTGAATAAAATCTTCAGCCGAATTTGCCCCGATTTTGTCGAAACTCAGATAGCATGTACGTCCGGCTTCTTCAATTACTTTTTCCGAGTTGGGAGTAATTGCTATAAGTTCGACCTCGATTTTTACGATATTTTTAACTTCTGACATTAAAATCCATCCTATTCAAAAATTCTTTGTCATTGCGAGAAGCGAAGCGACGCGGCAATCTAAATTTTTACATTTTTGAAATTGCTTCGTCATTTCATTCCTCGCAATGACATAATGCGATTATAAAATAGCATATTAAAACACTCTTTTTATACAGTGCAGGCTCTTTTTACAAGAAAATTAAAAAAATAATCACAAAGAGTTAAAAATTACAAATTTCTTCTTG
>CAZMPL010000385.1:0-391 GCA_964567805.1 uncultured Pirellulales bacterium
AATTCATTATCTAATACTAATATTCTCGGATTTGCAAGAAGTTTTGCTCCGACCTCTTTATGTAACATACTCAGAACAAAATCTATATCAACCTGATTGGTAAGAAGGCCAAAACGAAGCCATCCACCATCGTCCTTGTTAAAACCGCCTCCCGTAAAAGGCTTGCTTGTGCTATAAGTATCTCTAAGCCATGTACCGTCTGTGGTTTTGGATTCAGTATCACTCGTAGAAATACCATTTCCTGTTGTAGAACTACTTGATGTACCTGTTGTAGCCGTAGAACCTTCTGTAGTCGTTGTCTCTGTTGAAACTGCTGTCCCGCCTGTATTCTGCGTTCTTTCACTCTCTATTTCAACTGAAGTATCAGATGTACCTAATTCAGGTGGACTAT
>CAZMPL010000385.1:401-3173 GCA_964567805.1 uncultured Pirellulales bacterium
GTACCAGTACCTGTCTCTGTTGTTGTAGTAGCAGTTGAATCTGTGGCCCCGGTAACTGTTGTAGTTCCAACTGTAGAACTATTATCAGTAGTTGTGTTGTTGCCAGTTGTTGTAGAATTATTTGTTCGTGTTCCGGTTCGTGTTGTTGATTTTTCTCTTTCAATATTCGTAATAGGTGTATTCCTACCGGCTGTCCAATTCACACCAATATCAAGATTATCTCTGCTGGTAATATCATATATTCTTACCTCAACCTGTATCAAGGGCGTAGGTCGATCAATCTCAGCAAGAAAGTCATCTATTGCCTTAATTTTACTTTCAGTATCGGTTACAACTATATTGCTGGTTCCGGCACTTGAAGCAATACTTCCCCGGCTGGAGATTATTTTTGTCAAGGCGGTTTCTACATCTTTTACATTGGCATACCAAATCCGGTAAATCTTGCTTTGTGTTCGTTCCGTTTCCTGTGTAAGCTGTGAAGAAGGAACGATTCTAATAACATTCTCACTGGCAACATAGCCGCAATCACATGAGATAAGAATCTGGTTGAGAGCTTCACCGAGCGGGACATTGTCAATCGTAACAGATACTGTTTTTGTTATTTCCGGGCTTTTGACAATATTCAAATCCACCTGTTGTGAAATTGCGTTCAGAATTACACCTATCGGTTGATCATCCGGAAAATTCAGTGTAATTTTCTGCTGCATTTTCTGCTCAATTTCGGTTGGAATTTTTGTTTGTGCGTCACCAGACTCGGCAGCCAGGCTGATTGCACAAAAACCAGTAATCAAAAAAATCGATAATAATATTAATGCTTTTCTGCTTTCCCCAAATTTTCTCATAAAATCTCCTTTCGTTTAGTTCCCCAAAGTATCCTTACTTTCAATTTTGGTCCACTTTTTTGACCTCAAGTCATAAGTCCAGAGCACTGTGCCCATCTCAAATACGACCTGGTTCAGGTTAATATCTATTATTTTAACATCACGACCTTTGCTATCTTTTATCACGGCATTTTTTTCCAAAGGCAGCTTGGAAGCATTATTTATAATTATTGATACTCGATATTCCCCGCCTTCTACATTCGAAGTTCCGCTAACATCAAAATCCGGGTGATCCAGTACATTATTCACATAACTATTAACGCCGAATTCAGATATTTCCATCGGATCACGAACTACATCAGGATAAACTGGTATTTGAGGCCAATTAATTTTCAGATTTACCGGAGTCTTCGCGGATACTGCAGGAATTAAAGATTTTTCGCTAATAACTTTATTATTCGAACCTGAATCAAAAAAACCATTATTGTTTAAAAGCACCAAAACCAATAATATCGGCAAAACAATAATTAATCCTATCATTAACTTTTGCCTTGGCTGGGAAGCCGCGGGTTGAGATTTCAGACTTTTGCCTTTTGTTTTCAGGGATGTTCTTCTTGGAATACGAGTTATCTTTGCCTGTTCTTCCTTTAATCCTGGAACATCACTTACAATCGATTTCGGAGTGCGATTCGTATCCTTAGCTACGGGTATTGTAGTCTTTTTATTTTCAGATTTTTCTTCTTTTTCTTTTTTAACAGAAGGTTCAGCAACAACATTTTTAGCTGCTTGCTTTTTCTCCTCTTTTTCTTCCCTTAACGGTTTTTGCACAAGCGACTGCTTATCCTGAGAAACAGGTTTAGATTTATCCGGAGATAGCAGATTATCAAGTGAATTACTATCAGATATTACTACTTCGGATTCTGAATCAGGAGTTTTATTTGCAATATCAGGTTCTGAAACTATAGTAAATTGCTCCTTGGACAACTCATCTTCAAGCTGTTTATCAATTGGAGATTTCTTAAATGATACGAGAGGTTTGGGCTGAAATTTTTTCGGTTCATTCTGACGCTTTAAATCCGTTTCCGGATATTCTATTGATTCATTAGAAAAAGATACTTCGGTTATATCATCTTCAAGATTCGGATTTGCAGCTTTATTTTCATTTACAGATTGTTCTATCACAAAATCGTCTGCAACATGCTGTTTAATATCAGAAATACCGTCTTTTTTCTCGGGTTCGGAATTATCAGGTAGATGCGTTTTTTTCTTCGGCACCGGAACGCCGGCGAAAATGTGCGATATTTTGCTCTGCAATCCTGTTCTGTTTTTCTTATCCATTTTCTTAGCCTATCTCCTCCGCCAATATTTTATGTTCATATGCTCCTGTAGAATCAGGTGCATATATAAAAACAGACTCATGAGCGCTCGGAGCCTCCGCTAATCTTACATCTTTATGTATTACAGTAGTAAATACCAAATCACCGAAATATTCTCTCATCTGTTTCTGAACCTGCCTGCTAAGTTTCGTTCTGCTTTCGACAAATGTCAATAACAAACCGAGAATCTCAAGCTTTTCATTGTAGCGTCTCTGAACAATATCAACTGTTTCAAGAAGCTGCCTTAAACCTTCAAGAGCATAGTAATGTGTTTGTACGGGAATTAAAACTTCATCGCTTGCTACGAGAGCATTTATCGTAAGTAAACTAAGCGAAGGTGAACAGTCAATCAGACACATATCAAATGAACCATTCAATTCCTCAAGCCTTTTATCCATTACATACTCTCTATTATCCATAGAAGCCAGTTCAAGTTCAACGCCAGAGAGTAAAACATTGCTTGGCAAAACAGAAAGCCCTTTTATATTAGAATCAACCGTCATCTTGGACACGGGTGTATTGCGATCGACAAAAAGGTCGTAAACTGTTTTATCAACCCCTTCAGGGTCACATCC
>CAZMPL010000386.1:0-3164 GCA_964567805.1 uncultured Pirellulales bacterium
GTTAAAAATTAGTTTCGACCGGGCCAAAAGTCCGGTTATTGGAAAGCTGGAAGTGTCTTTTAAGCCGCCGGGGAGACTGATAAGAGGAGAATATGTAATGGAATCTACTTCTACTGATGGTACATATTCTGAATATCTTAATTTGATCCAAAAGATGAATAGCAGGCAATTCAAACTGATATTTGATACATTTGGTGGTGTAAAATTATCCGGGATTTCCAGGCCGGCTATCCAGCAGCATATGTCTAAAGGGCAATCATTATATTTAATGTCACAATCTTTTGATATATACAGGGAAAATGTTGAATATAGTGTAACTCCCAAGCCGTCATTTTTAGAGTTGATTCTTGAACCGGGAGACAAAGGCTATTGGGTGAGGCCGGGGGTATTGTTTGGAGATGACCTTAAGAATCTAAAACATGCCAGATATGGTAGTATATTGCTTATGAAACCTGATAATAAAACCCGCATAACTGATCCAGAAGAAGCAGAAAAAGAGTACGAGCTTATGAGAAACAAGGTAAAGTCCGGCGATGATATATTAAACATACACTATTGCGGCGTTATCGAATTAAAACCTAAACACAAAGAATAAAAGAAAAATCTATTAAATAAAGAATGGACTTAGTCTATGTTTTAAAATCATATGCCTCCTATTGAGTAACTATGATTTCATGAAAAATTCCTTCTTCGAATATAGGATTTGTTTCAACTAATATCCTTTGTTCTTTTATTGCTATATTAATTTTACCATTTGCTTCAGATAACGAAGATTCGATATCAATTGCTTTTGATTTCCCGGTTACAGTCTTAGCCGTACCTGTTGTTATTCGAGAAGATTCGGTTACAATTACTTTCGGGTACCATTTCCCTGATTCTGTTTGAGCAGCCTCTATTGTTTTCCTGGCTGATTGTAAGATTCCTCCATCCATTTCTTCCTGTGTTGCCTGTTCCATGAGTAAATAATCCTTTGCCGGATCAAACCAGAAATCCTTAATTCGCCATTTATTTGTAGTTCCAGATAAATTTCTTGTTGGGTCAGTTCTATTCATAAAGAAACTAAGCCCAACCAGACTTTCATGATTTGAATCTTCAGGAATAATTTCAATTTTAACCTGAGTATCCGGGCTGTTCGGCATAAGATTTTTGGGATTACACCTTGCGAAATTCGCGAGCGTTTTATTGCCTTCATCAATTTGAAACATATCATTACTTGTCGAACTAACTTTTTCTTTACCTGATGAATATGTTATTCGGGTTGTATTTGTTCCATCATATATTAACCGTTCTTCTTCAAATTTTTCATTCGCTAAATCAAGTACATTTTGAATAGTCAATTCGGCCCATTTATCTTTAACATCCGAATAGATAGATGAGATATTGGTACCGCCTTTTAAATCAAAAGCAATATATATATCAAGCCGTTTGAGCTTTCCCTTCTTACGCATAACAAGAACACGACTCGGCTCATGAATGTTCTCTCTCACATATGATTCGAGAACAACTGCAATATAATCATCGAAGTCTGCATCATATTGCTTTTGTATTTCATCGAGAAGTTTTTTCGTATCACCTTGAGGTCTATTATCGATAAATTGTGCATGCTTCGGAACACCCAGACTATAAATATCTTTCGGACCGTCCTGGGGATAATCAAAATTGATTGTAGAAGTAAATTTATTAACAGTTCCAGGTAAATGAGTGATTGTACTCATACTTATAGGAAGATTTTTATCCGAATCTACAATAAGTGTAGCTTCCTGATATTCATTTGCCATGCTGAATACTTCTACCTGCTTCCTATTCATTGTTGCTCTTTTACTGCTGATATTTCCACCTAACAATTTGAACTCTTCTATTAAAACCTGCACTATTTCTGTAGGTGATTCAGGTGAAATCTGGCTGAACCTGTCTGTAACGGGACTGATTGTAACAGTATTTGAATCAGGCTGATAAATATATACTACCTCTTTACTATAATCCCTGTAACTGATTACACCTTTGTAATCGATTTGTGCTTCTATTTTCGGATCAAAGCATTGCCAATATTCTTCTTTAGTAGTAGTAGATTTGCCGTGAACCCAATTCATTTTCTGCATGGATTCGATAATAGCACCCAATGCGACACTATGATTCCTGTCACCAAAATAGAATATTCCCGTAAAAACCAGTATAATTACAACCGTCGCTGTTAATTTACTCAGTTTGCTTTGCATAATTTGTCTCCCTAATCCAGGCTTTTTAAAAACCTGAACATTATCTCTATCTAAATGTTCAAGCAAATTTTGAAGTACTGATTTATTTACATCCTTATTCGATTCAAATTTCGCAGTCCTTAACAGATTTTCGATTTTCTTATGTTCTGTCATTTCTGCACCTCACCATTCAATATAACACGCAATTTATCCAAGGCATATCTATACCGACTTTGAACTGTTTTAATGGAACAATCAAAATATTTGGCGATTTCCTTAAATGTCATCTGGCCGTGAACATGTAAAGTCACAACCTCACGCTGGTCAAATGGCAGTTCAAGCAAAGCTTTTCTGAGCATTTCAAATTCTTCACTGCATACGGCCCATTGCTCTGGACGTCTGTGCTGAGATATCAATATGCAATTATCAGAATCTACCGCGGATTTCTGGTGATTGTCACGATTAACATTACGGGCACGATTTGCAACGCATGTAACCATGTATGCACGAAGTCTGTCTGATATATTGAAAGTTTTTCGCGTTTGAATCAAATTCACAAACACTTCATGCACAATGTCTTCGGCCAGCGACTTCTCTTTAAGCAGAGATACCGCGACCTTGAGCATATCGTCACGATATGTCTCGTAAATAGAGCAGTAAGCCTCCCGGCTGCCGTGCCTGAACTTCAGAATTAGCCATTTGTCCTGTAGCACTTTTCTTTCATTTACTCCTAATAAGAGATCTCTACTCTTAAGAACACATTATACAGGAACAATGCTTTAAGAAAAATGCAAGATTTGATATTTTTTATGCACCGAATAATTTTGGTCGGAAGATGAAAAAGACTGCGCCTAAGATGCAGAGACCCGCCCAGAGATAATCGAGCCGGAAATGTTCTTTCATGTAAAAAATGGAAAACGGAACGAAAACAGATAAGGTAATTACTTCCTGTAAGATTTTTAACTGGCC
>CAZMPL010000387.1:0-3146 GCA_964567805.1 uncultured Pirellulales bacterium
GTATCTGCGCTGGTTGCCATTGATGCGTATTTCGCGAGGCAGCCTTTTGTGATTCTGGGTTTCGGCGCTTTCCATTTCTTCCTGCGCTCTGCCAGTTCTTTATTCGATACTTTTACTTTGATGCTACTCTTTGGAATATTAATTTCGATTATATCGCCGTTCTTCAAAAGACCGATTGGTCCGCCAGCGACTGCTTCCGGGCTGATATGACCTATACAAGCGCCTCGTGTACCGCCGGAAAATCTTCCGTCTGTAATCAAAGCTACCGATTCGCCAAGTCCTGCGCCCATGATATAACTTGTCGGGCTGAGCATTTCCTGCATTCCCGGACCGCCTTTCGGGCCTTCGCAGCGAATGACAACAACGTCACCGGCTTTGACTTTGCCGGCGAGAATTCCGTCACATGCTTCTTCCTGGCTCTCGAAAATAACCGCAGGGCCTGTATGTACAAGCATCGCGGGAGCAACTCCGGCGGTTTTTATAACACTTCCCTTGGGAGCGAGATTTCCCTTTAGAATTGAAAGTCCGCCGGTTTTCGAATACGGATTTTTCAGTGAATGAATTACTTCGCTATTTGTAATTTTTGCTTTCGAGATATTTTGGCCGAGCGTTTTTCCGGTCACGGTTATGCAATCTTTATTAAGCAGGTTCGGAATTTTGCTTATTTCTTTCAAAATCGCGCTGATTCCGCCGGCAGCGTTAACATCTTCGACGTGATATTTACTAGAAGGAGAGACCTTGCAAATGTTAGGACATTTCGCTGAAATCGAATTGATACGGTCAAGGCTGTATTTGATTCCGGCTTCGTTTGCGATTGCCAGTGTATGCAGAACAGTATTTGTCGAGCCGCCCATTGCCATATCGAGTATGAGCGCATTGTCCAAAGATTTTTGATTAATAATATCAAGCGGCTTAATGTCCTTTTTGATTAAGGTCATTATCTGCTTGCCGACTGATTTGTAAAGTTCCTGCCGTTCCGGAGCGATTGCAAGAATTGTGCCGTTTCCGGGCATAGCCATACCGATTGCTTCGCATAGGCAGTTCATTGAATTTGCGGTGTACATACCAGAGCAGCTTCCCTGGGAAGGACAGCTTACGCATTCGAGATGTTTCAACTCGTCTTCACTGATTTTGCCGGCATTAAATTCCGCGACGCCTTCGAAAATACTGATAAGGTCAACAGTCCTGCCGTCTTTGGTTTTGCCCGCGGCCATAGGTCCGCCAGAAACGAAAATTGTCGGGATGTTCACTCTGACCGATGCCATGATCATACCCGGTACAATCTTATCGCAGTTGGGAATACAGATAAGGCCGTCAAAGCAATGCGCACGAACCATAGTCTCGACTGAATCGGCGACTATTTCGCGTGAAGACAGGGAATATTTCATTCCGGTATGACCCATAGCTATACCATCGCAAACCGCTATGGTATTGAATTCAAGAGGAGTTCCGCCCGCATCGCGAACCGCTTGTTTTACAACCTGCGCGACTTTATTGAGATGGACATGGCCGGGAACAACTTCGCAAAAGCTGTTGGCTATTCCAATCAGAGGTTTCTTAATATCTTCTTCACTCAGGCCGGTTGCACGCATAAGAGCGCGGTGCGGTGCACGCTGAAAACCCTTCTTTACTGTATCACTATTCATAATATCTTTTCTCCAAATAAACTACCAATTTATATTAAAGGTGTATTGTAATTTCTTTTCGTTCATAATTAAAGAAAAATCGGTTGTCTTTATATATATTGTATGTACAATTGTAATTTTGATATGTTCTATGTTATATTTGGAGAATGAACAATGAGACAAAATAAATCTTATAATTTAGCTGCTGGTATGTTTTTAAGCCTGTTTCTTCTTATTTCAGGTTGTTCTAAAAACGCTATTGATATAGAAAAGCTTGAAAAATCAGATCCCAATGTGAAGCTTGCTTTGATAAAAGTACCCGGCCAAACGGAAACATACAGTTTAAATATCTTTATTCAAAGAAAAGTTTCAGTCGAAGGTCCAGCAAGAGAGAACGCAATGAATTTTGGCGGCGGCCAAACCTCCAACAATATTGAAATGGTTTTCGAGTCCCTGGTACAAAGCGTAAATCCGGAAGGAAATGCGATTGAGCAGATTACTATCAAAGAATTGAAATACAAATCTGTGGTTCGAGACGAAGTGCAGATTGATTATGACAGTTCGAAGGACAAAAATCCCGATAATGCTTTATTTGCGTTGATTGGTCAAAGTTATACTATCGAAGTCACACCTTCCGGTCAGGTTGCGAAAATTGTTGATATTAGTAATGCTTTAAAAGGTCTTGAAAGTGCTCCATCCAATAAAGTCGCCGCAACCGGCCTGCTTTCAGAAAGCAGTATCAAATCACGTCACTCTATCCCGCTTCCTGATGCCAATGATAATAAAGTAAAAACAGACAAAACATGGAGTTCTGAAGTAAGTTTTAATTTTGACAGGATGGGTTCCAGTTCATTCGAGAAAACTTACAAGCTTGATAAAATAATAAAAGATGGCGGTAATCTTACTGCTTTAATTTCTATGAATGCGATTCCTTCCGCGGGAAGTTCTACTCCTCCTATGGCTGATGTAAGGCCGACATATACAGGCTCAATGGAACTGAATATCACGAAAGGGACATTGATAAAATACCAGGAAAACCTGGTTAACGAATGGGTCATGGTTTTTCCGGATTCAGACTCACAGGAATCTCCAAGTGTAATAAATATGACCGCTGCAAGGTTACATGATATTGAAAAAATAAAGTGATACCCTTTGAATTTAAAGGACAAAAGTTGAACAGAATATTAAAAATATCGTTTGTATTTTTTTTAAGCGTAATAAGCGGGTGCGGCGATAGTAATCTGAAGGCACCTGGATCGAAAAATGTCCTTTTGACGGTAGATTTCCAGAAAGGGCAAACTTTAAGATACAGGTTTTTGTCAGAAAGAGAAACTATTGTCGATTGGAATCCCGTAAGCAATGTCACTGAAAATAGTGAGTCAGTTCTGAATAGAACCATCGAAAAAATGGATTTGGTGATGGCATATACACCCGTTGAGATTGCTCCGTACGGACTTACGAAAATGAAAGCCGCATGCGAAGAAGCGAAAGTCACCAGAAGTACAGGCGCACCTAAAGACG
>CAZMPL010000388.1:0-3134 GCA_964567805.1 uncultured Pirellulales bacterium
TAAACCAAAATTAACTGTCTCATTAGCACCTGCACAAACTTTAGCTGACATTGCAAAAGCCGCACAGACATGGGAACCTTCTTTTACCGAATGGTTCGGCAAACCCGCACCTGATTTTACAATAAAAGATATTACAGGCAAGGAGCATAAAGTAAGTGATTATCGCGGCAAAAACCTTATCGTGAATGTGTGGGCAACATGGTGCCCTCCATGCAGAAAAGAGATTCCGGACTTTATTAAACTTCGCAATGAAATAAAAGAAGATGAACTTGCCATTTTAGGCATCTCAACAGAAGACGGACAGGAAAGCAAAGTCAAACAGTTCGTATCAGAGAACAAAATGAATTATACAACTTTAGTAACAGACTTTACAAAACTCGCCGCTCCATACAGTAAAGTTAGTGCTATCCCGACAACATTTTTTATTGACAGGGAAGGCAAAATTAAATTCGCGACAATCGGCTCACTGAATTTGGACGACACAAAAAAAATACTTCAGGCAAGTAAATAGCTTATTGTATCTTTATTAAAAGAGATGATGGAAAAGTATTTTTTATCAGGGCAAGAAATACTCTCAATAAGATAAACATATTTCATATTTTCCACCTTTGATATGCACTAAAACAGACCTACTTCGCCCCTTATGGGGCTACGAAGGTCATTCTGCATAGTCCCTTAAGGACGACGCAGAATGGAGACGAAGGGAATCGAACCCTCATTTCCGCGATGCGACCGCGATGTGCTCCCGTTACACCACGTCCCCGTGAAACACTGTATTATTTTATACTATAATTTCAAAAAAATCAAAAGTTCCATTTATTAAAACACAAAATTTCTTTAATAGATAATCTTGTATTCTGTTTTCCCGGCTCAGCCGGATATCCAAGAGCCATCAATTCGATAATAGATACATTGTTTGGAATCGCAAGCAATTCCCTGACCTTTTCTGTCTCGAACGAGCCAATCCAACATGTTCCCAGCCCAAGTTCCGCCGCTTGCAGGCTTATATGTTCGAGCGAGATGGAAATATCAATCGGACTAACAGCCTGGCCGCACTTCATTACATAATTCATATTACTGCACGCAACGATGATTGCTCCGGCTTTTTCGAATACCTGCGGCCTGTTTGTACATGCGGCTACATTCGTTTTTACAGCTTTATCTGTTACAACAATAAAACGCCAGTCCTGTAAATTTTTCGCGGAAGGAGCAAGCCTTGCAGCTTCAAAAATCTTATCCAGTTTATCTTTTTCAATTTCCTTTTCCTGATATGACCGGCAGGAATATCTTTTTTGAATTATATCCATTAAGCTCATAATAATACCTTAAATCTATAATGTCATGCGGAATGAAATGTTCATCCTTTTTCTGATTTACTGGAGGTTCTGAATCAACTCATGTTTTAACGGCTCGGACGCGATGAAAAGGTCATCAGGAAAAGTACGGTAATTCAGCATCTTTCTGTAAATCTTGTCTTCTTCATGCAAATTCAAACCCATTCCGGCAAGATATTGTAAACGCAGATTCGCATCGCGATTAATGAACGCATCATTGAGCCATTCCTTCAGATCCGAACCCGATCCTGCGTAAGTTGAAAGAAGTTTTATCGCTGAATTGAAACCTAAAGTACTTAGAGACGAGCGTACAGGTTCGTATTCCTCTGAGTCGAGACGTGCCTGAACTTCATCGACATTGATTTTAATGTCATCGTTCCAGCCCAAAAGCACGATATCATAACCATTACCGTAATAATCGTTACCCCAAATCGTACCATCCGGAAATACCTTGAAGAACGTTGCGATCTCACTTTTAACCGCATCGAACGTACTTTCATATAACGGTACCCATTGAGTAATTACTCCTCCCGTATTTAAAAGTTTTTTTGACATCTCGAAATATTCTTCAGTATATAACGCTGCCGCGCCTTTTACCCAGGGATGAATCGGGTCTGCGGTAACGATATCGAATTTTTCTTTCGTAGTCAGGATGTAGTGACGCGCATCATCATAAACAATCTCTACGCGAGGATCATCATAAACATGATGATTATATTCACCAAAATACTTCCCCGCCGTCTTTGGAATGAGAGGCTCGATTTCACAAATCACGATTCTTTTTATACCAGGATGATACAGGAACGAACCGGCAGTGACACCTGCACCACAACCTACTACCAACACAGTCTTTGGATCTTTATGAATCAACGAAGGTAAATGACCGAGCATTAACTGAAGTTTCATATCAAGCGGGTCACTCGATGCGACTATTTTCCCACTGACATGGAAATTTTTTATCTCGTTAGGAGTAGTAGTAACTGCTATAGAGGAGTTCATGCCTTCACCATCGTACATAAGTTCCAAATCCTGATAATAGTTCGGGAGAAAACGTCCTTCGGCAATCAGCTTCCACGGGACTTTATCAACACTCCATATGCAAAGCCCTGCGACTGATACTGTAACTATTAAAACAATAATAAAAGCAATTCTTCTTACGCCAATAGAAGAAATCTTTTCTATACTCGGCGAAAGGAGAGAAGAAAACATTAACAGGGATGACAATGCCGCAAGACCAATCAATATTCTTTGAGAGTTATTTGTCCCAATCATGGGAATAGCAATCATACTGAAGGCAATGGAACCGATAATAGCTCCCACTGTATTAGCCGCGTAAATTCCGCCAACAAGTTTGCCTGTATCCTGTCCCCGTGAAGAAGCGGCTCCTAATGCAAGAGGAAAACTTGCACCCCAGAATAATGAGCCGGGGAATACCGCCCAAAAACAACGCAATATATCAAGCTGGAAATTCAACCATGGATTAGTTGCCAAAGACTGATTTATAGGCCAGTATGGAAGTGAGTTGGTAAGCATATAAGCGGTATATGCAATTGACGCGACAAGCATTAACTGGCAAAAACCGAGTGCCGTTTTCGGATTGATACGACTTCGCAATGCAAGCGAACCGATACTGCTTCCGATTCCTAATCCTGTGAGAAATACCGCTAATATAATCGAAAAAGTATAAACTGTTGCGCCAAGCATAAGCGAAAGTAAACGCGTCCAGACTACTTCGGCGCCAAGCGCGGTTAATCCTGAAATTGCTATCGCTATATATACTAACCACGGACGAGAAGCTTT
>CAZMPL010000389.1:0-3109 GCA_964567805.1 uncultured Pirellulales bacterium
CATGTTAATACCCATCAGCCAGGAAGTACCGTAAGTAGTGTATCCACCTCCTCCATATCCGACAAGATTCGGCATTGTATCCAATGTATCCGCTAAAAACCACAAGGAAACTGTCCTTTGTTCTGTTGGCAGATTTGCCGCAGAGGCAGTTATATAATCGTCACCATCAAAATAGTATGCACTGGCACCGTTACCAAATCTGTCTGAAGTCAGCGTAGCTCCATACACAATACCATTGCTTGCGTAAATACCCAAATCATTTGCATTTCCATTAAAAGGGTAGTAAGCTACGAGTCCGTCAGACAGATCACAAAGTCCTACACTTGTTGTAGTTAATAATATAATAAAAGCTAATTTTGGCACAGTTGATATTTTCATTTTTACTCCTCCGAAATAAAATATATAATTCTTTGACTAAAACAAGAAAAACATCCTTGTTGTAAATAAATGAAATGTCCTTTCCTTGCTAAAAACCTTTATTATTTATCCTAACGAGCTATTGTGAAATGTCAAGAAATTAATAGAATATTATAGGACAAAGATTTAAGGTGTTTCTTTAAGTCTCGGCAGATTAAGGATTTATGGGATTGATAATAGACGCAATCTTGTCCCACATTTTTAATGTAACAGTTGTTGGGATATAGAATAACAAATGATTAAACGTGAAGAACTACTTCGAACCTGTCAACAGTTGTTTTTCCACCAAAAAAGTTTATGAAAAATATTTCTTGTGATTCAAGTATGATTAAACATTTAATAGTAGAATTGTCTTGTGTTTTACTTGGATAGCAAATTATAGTGTCAAAAGTTGGTTTAAAAATATATAAAAGTCAAAATGTAGAAACAGACTATAAATAAAAAAGGCCGATAAATAAAAGGCATTTCTTATAAAGTTTTTTGGGTAAGAACTGCCGCAGTTTCATAATTACCGGCCCCTCTTTCTTTTGATATATATTATTCTACAGTAAGGGTAATTCTCTGGAGGTCTTCGTTTCTTGAAGAATTTCCAATCATTATTTCAAATTCACCTGGTTCGACTGTATATTTCATGTTTATATCATAAAAAGATAAAAGTTCAGGTGTTATTTCAAAGGTAACTGTTTTGGATTTTCCGGGCTCAAGTGTAATGCGTTTGAATCCCTTAAGCTCCTTTACAGGTCGTGTCACTGAACTGATTTTGTCTCTTATATACATCTGGACAACTTCATCACCTTTCTGTTTGCCTGTGTTAGTGACTTTTACTGAAACTGTGGTAGATTCGTTTGTTCTGATTATTTTGCTTTTCAATCTTGGTTTGCAGAACTCGAAATTTGTATAACTCAAGCCGTAACCGAACGCATAAAGCGGGCTGACTTCATCGAATAAATATCCTCTTCGTGCCGCTGGTTTGTAGTTGTAATAGCAGGGGACATGACCCACTGAGCGGGGGACGCTTATCGGTAATTTGCCGCCGGGGTTGTAATCACCAAAAATTGCTTCTGCTATTGCTTTGCCTGACTCCTGGCCGAGATACCAGCATTCGAAAATAGCGGATGCTTTTTCTGATAGATTTTTAATGGAAAGCGGCTTGCCGTTGAAAAGTACCGCGATAATGGGTTTGCCGGTAGCCGCCATAGCATCGACGAGTTCGTTCTGCTGGCCTACCATGTCGAGTGACGCTCTGTCACCCATGTGATTATACATCCAGCCTTCGCGTGAAGTCTGTTCATTTCCGCCTATTGCAAGAACGATAATATCCGCCTGTTTAGCGACTTTTACAGCCTGCTTTATGCTTTTTCTGTTTTCGGCTGGATCGGCAAGTGTCACTGTATCTGCGAACCATGAACCGCCAATTGTGATTTTGCATCCTTCGTGATAAAGAACATTGATAGACTTTCCTGCTCTTTGGCGGATTCCTTCAAGAACTGTAATATGATATGGAGGTGTGCTGCTATAACCTCCGATCATAACTCTGTCTGCGTTCGGACCTATTACGGCGATAGTTTTTACTTTTTTGGCCTTTATAGGAGCAACTCCATCGTTTTTCAGAAGAGTTATTTTTGCCGCCTGTAACGCAAGTTCCCTGTTTTTGTCAGAGCCGACAACTTTTTCCGCTATTTCAGGGTCAACGTACGGGTTCTCGAACAATCCCAGCCTGAATTTCCATTCGAGCATTGGAGCGACGAGTTCATCAAGCATAGATTCCTGAATAGTTCCTTCTTTTACAAGCTCGACAATATGTTTATAGCAATCAGGCTCAGGAAGTTCGATATTCACTCCTGCTTTTATAGCAAGAACAGCGGCTTGTTTACCGTTTTCAGCCAAATAGTTGCCGAAAAATCCGGGTCTTTCGTTAAGCTCGCGAATCGCATAATAATCCGAAACCGTAAATCCCTTGAATCCCCATTCGCCGCGAAGTACGTCACGAAGCAGCCATTTGTTCGCGTGTGAAGGGACACCATCTATCTCGTTATAAGACGGCATTACACTTATCACCCCGGCTTTTTGAATTACTTCTTTGAATGGGTACAGGAAAACCTCGCGAAGGATACGCTCAGAGATATTTGCCGGTGCGCAGTTACATCCTGATTCCGGTTGTCCATGTGCGGCGAAATGTTTTAGTGTAGCTATGATATGTTTTTTGTTTTTGAATGTTCTGTCACCCTGGAAACCTTTTACCGCCGCTATTCCCATCTGTGCTGCGAGGAAGGGGTCCTCGCCGTATGTTTCCTCGACACGTCCCCATCTTGGTTCGCGTGCTACGTCAACTACCGGGGTTAGTGCCTGATGCGTGCCTCTTACACGAGCTTCCTCGGCGGTCATTTCAAATAACTTCTGGACAAGGTCTATATTGAAGGTGGCTCCCAAGCCAATCGGTTGGGAAAAACTTGTAGAATCGACAGCCATAAGGCCGTGGAGACATTCCTCGTGGAATATAACCGGTATTCCAAGCCTGCTGTTTTCGATAAAGAACTTTTGAATTGTATTTGTATGTTCGGCATGTTCTTTGGGCTTCAGACCACCTTTTGTATCATTAGGACGGCCAATCTGACCGATACCATTGCCATGCTTAAAACTTTCTTTGGCTTTCTTTAAATCGAAGTTGCCGTTTTCATCTATGAAAGTTTTT
>CAZMPL010000390.1:0-3102 GCA_964567805.1 uncultured Pirellulales bacterium
AGGTCGATAAGGCCGGTATATTTTAACTTCGGATCAACATATTTTTCAAGGACATAGAAGAGGAAATAATACGACCTTGCAGAAGCCCAAATAAGTATCAACAGCAGGGCGATTACTTCTATCCTGGTGCAATAGCAGGCTATCGTGACACTGGAAACCAGTACAACCGAAATAAAAAGCAATCCCTTAATCACAATCAGTCTTTTTGATTTTAAATCTGCCATATTTGTAAATCTCATTATAATGTCTTTGGAAGTTCCGGTGATTTATATCGCTCAGAGAACGAAACTATAATTTTCCTGAATGATTCGGGTATTTTCTTCCATACTTTCTCAAGAATATGAGTCGGAATTCCTTTATAGTATGCTTCAGCGATTGAACCTGCTATAGCCGCTTGTGTGTCCGCGTCACCTCCTAAAGAAACTGCGTTTCTTATGGCATCTTCGAAATCTGTTGAATCCAGAAACGCGATAATAGCTTCCGGCACGGAGCCGGGGCAGGTTATATCAAATTTATAGTCCGGCCTGATTTCGTCAACGCTTCTGTTCAGGTTGTAATCGAATCTCTCGGAAATCTGTTTTCTTATTTCATCTTTATCACTTCCCGAACGTGCAAGAAAAACAGCAAGTGCAGCCGCCTGCGCGCCTTTTATACCTTCAGGGTGATTGTGTGTGCATTCGGCACTTTGCTTCGCCTGCCGCAGGACGGATTCTATATCATTAAAAGCGTGTGCGACCGGGCTTACGCGCATCGCCGAGCCGTTACCTAAACTATTGTACGGCGTACTTACCGTTGACATCATCCAGAGGGAAAATTTCGGGCCGTAACCTCTTAATGGGTGTCTTCTCGCGTATTTTTTTATAGTTTCGCCGTAATCTTTATTGTTTAATATCGCATCCGCAACCGCTATTGTAAGTACAGTGTCATCTGTATAGAAACATATTTTTGGAAACAATTCGAACTCTTTATGTTTAATCCGAATGTTTTCCCGGACAGAACCGATAATGTCACCTGCAATTGCGCCAAGCATATTTTATTCTCTGTTACTATTATCGTGATTGAGTTGTTTCTTTTTTCGGCTGTTCAAAACATTGTACGGCGTAAGTTCTTTTTTGCTGGCTATGAGTTAGATAAACCATACTGCCGCTTCGGTTCAGTTTGAGTTTAGTATCGTCACTTATTTCCAGTGTAAGTTGTTTCTCCTTGCGAAGTTTTTCAAGACTGAAATCTTTTATAGCTTTTGTGAAATTTATAGTTTCCTTTTTGTCTCCGAAAGCGACAACGTTATATTCCAGTGGATTTTCTTTGGAGACTTTAACTGTCATAAACTCTACAAGCTCGTTATTTTCTTCCGCATAAATAGTAAAACCATCATCCACTCGTTTTACGATCATTGAACCCATATAGCCGTCATTCCCTATTGCATCCATCCTGAACTCTTTCAGTGTATCCGGAGCGGAAAGTGCCGCAAGTACCATTAAAAATGCCTCTGTTACAACTTTTGCTATTGCCTGCATATTGTTGACCTTTCAAAATAAATATTTTTCTGAATAATTATTTATATTTCAGACTGATCCAGAATGTTAATTTCTTTTACTTCCATGTAAATTACCCATGTTCGTCCGAAGGGGGAAGGATTATCTTCGGTTCCACCTTTATGAAGCATTGTTCCAAGACAGCCGCGGACACGGATAAAAGTATCAGGCGTGATGTCCTCAAGTTTGGCAAATTCCTGTGGATTATTGTTTCCATACAAAGCGCATGTTTGACCTCCATATGCGGCAATATAATAATTGTATAAAAATTTAGGATGTGTTTTGAGCATACCTTCGAGTGTAACAATTTCCTGTAAGTTGTTTTTTTCAGAATGATTTGTCATCATTGCCATCATTAGCTCGTGCGATTCTCTTGATTGTTGTGACATTAATTCTGCCTGCTGCTGATTTGTCAATCCATCTTTATGACATCCTGCTGATAAATTAATGTACAGAATAAATAATCCCCAAAATATGTATAAGACTAATTGTTTTCTCATAAAATCTCCCTTAAATATTATTTTGTTAAACTTTTTAATAATTATTTTTCGGCCCTTGAGCGATTCTTGCCAGGACTCTGTCTTTTGTAGTGAAACTGGTTATTTGGTTTGCGATACTTCCTGCTTCTTCGAGCATGTTCTCATTAATAAATGGAGTCACGCACTTTTCAGCCGTACTATCTTTTACCATAAATTGTGTCATCATGGACAACGCTTTTATGGTATGTTCGACATCGAGGGCATTAGCGGCGTCAATAGCAATTGAAGAAAGTGCGTCGTCTTTTGAAGTGAAACTTATCATAGACTTCGCGGATTCTATACGTGCATCGAAATTCGAATTTACTCTTTCGGCAGGGTATTCATCATACTCATCCGGCGGCTCAACATGAATTACACAGCCAAAACCAATAATCGCAAAAACAACTAAAAAAACGTATAAACAAGATTTCATAAATTTCCTTTCACATATTATATTTGTAGTTATTAAATCTTTTCCTGATCAATTAATGATTTACGTTCCAATATATTTATCATCTCTATATGTTTTTCGTAAATCTTATTGATTTTATCTTTCAATGCAGGGGATATTTCCTTGCCATAATGCAATCGTGTCAATGCTGCCATACTTATGTTCTTCCATTGTTCCATTCCAACTTTCATTTCAACTCTTGTGACATCAATTAGATATTGAGAGTAAGGTATTATTTTCAAATAAATATCAAGTGGATCGGGACCAGTATCTTCATAACCAAGCTTGCCCCAGTATTTACAGTTATTTCTAAGTCCGATTTCGTTGTAACCTTCTTTAATGTTTGGTAATTGCGGAAATTCTTCTATTAGAGCAAGCATATCTGCTTTGAAAGATACATAAACTTCTTCGATATCCTTATGTGCAGTAATTTCTTTTAAAGCAGTTTGAGATTCTTCAAGAATCTGTGGATTATCGAAATCTATTGCTTTCCAGTTATTTCTTGCCATTTCTACTATTTTTTTAATTTGAGGGTCATCAAAAGATTTCAATGTACTGATGCTGTAAATGTCAAAGGCCGTCGCGCCACTAAATGGGA
>CAZMPL010000391.1:0-3079 GCA_964567805.1 uncultured Pirellulales bacterium
TCGTTTTGCGAGCATCTATAGGGATTTTAGAGACGCGGGCGAATTAATCAATGAAGTGAGCAACGAACTGAAGGATTCAGAACCGGCTGCTCAAATGCTGCTCTTCGACGAGCAGTAAACAGCAACTTTGCGGGAAAGGAGTCAAGGGTATGTTTAGCAAGGAGGCAAATAAAGGTGGTGCGTTCACAATTATATGTTGTTAAGTCTGACGGCAGCATAGAGGAATATGTTCACACTAAAGTTATAGGCACAATAAACAGAGTTCTCAGCAAAGTGGGAGCCGACAGTGTTTATCTGGCCGAACAACTTACCGATGTAGTGACATATTATCTCTATAACCAGCAAAACACTCAGAAAGTTACAAGCGGCGAAATATTCTCAATTATCATTGCTATTCTCACGGAAACAGGCTATGAAGACGCGGCTGACATTTTAAATGAATTTCATCTCAGACGCAGATTCAAACGATTGAGAACTGAAGTAATTTCTATCAATGTTCAGGAAATTTCCGACGCTCAGATTCTCGCTGATACAGAGCAATCTGAAAATTCTCAACCATGGAACAAATCAGAAATAGTAAACAGTCTTACTGGAAGATACGATTTCGATATTGCAACCGCAAGAATGATTGCTTCAATGGTCGAAGACAGAATTTTCAGCCTTGAAATTACTACTGTACCGACAAGTCTGATAAAGCAGATTGTTCTGAGCGAAGCAGCGTTGGTAATGAGAGCACAAAAGCAGTTACAGACAGCTTGACCTATAGATAGTTAATACTCTGTAGAAGCGCTTTCGCTCTCGCAAAAATCTCTTCGCGGGATTTATCTGGATTGATGTCAAGCCAGTGTACATTTCTGAAAGTTTTGAACCATGTACGCTGACTCTTGGCAAGTTTGCGCGTATTTTTCTTAATTAGCTCTGTGGCTTCTTTCAAGTCAATATCGCCGTTAAGATGGCTGATTATTTCGGCGTAACCAATCGCGGCCTGAGCCTGTTTGCTTAGAGGTTTTTCCTCGTTCAAGAGCGATTTCACTTCATCGACAAGGCCGTCGAGAACCATTTTTTTTACTCTCTGGTTAATCCGGCCGCTCTCTTCTTCCTTGGCTCTGCGAAGGCCAATAATGGTCCAATCGAGACCGTTCGGACTGGAAGTACTTTCGTTATCGAAATTGGTCCATTGCTTTTGATAGCTTGAGATGGGTTTTCCTGTAAGCTGAAAAACTTCAAGCGCCCGAATTATGCGTTTCGTATCATTCTGATTGATTCGTTCCGCGGCGACAGGGTCTATCTGCAATAATTCATTATAAAGCTTAAGCTGCCCTTCCTTTTCAATTCTCTCGTGCAGTTTTTGTCGTATAGACTCATCTGAACCTGCGCCATCAAAAAGCCCCTCAAGCAGCGCTTTTATATATAACCCTGTTCCCCCTACCGCAATTACATTTTTCCCCCTGCTCTTTATCTGATTTATCGCCTCCAAAGTCTGCTCATAAAAAGAACCAACATTGAAAGCCTCACTCGGTTCTACAACATCAATCATATGATATTGAATTTGTTCACGGGCTTCTTTTGTTGGTTTAGCTGTACCGATATCCATGCGGCGATACACTTTCATGGAATCTACGCTTATAATCTCGGCATTCGATTCTTTTGCCAGGTCGAACGCCAGTTTACCTTTACCAGATGCTGTTACACCAAGAATTAGAATCATTTTTCAATTTGTTTCTTGCAAATTATAACTTTAGTATTTATTGTTTATTAATATAATAACTTAAACTGAGTATTATATTAAGAAGTTTACATTTTGCAAAAGAGTAGTTGATTTTTTATTAACACTGTTAATTCAGGTAATTATATGCACGGTACAAATTTCGAAGCTCGCTTGCGAAGAAAAGCACAGGCGGTGAATTTTAATCTTAAACAAATAGTCGATTTTCAGGAAACAAATAAAGAACTGAAAGACGCAATCAACTACACAATAGCCACACCCGGCAAAAGAATCCGTTCAGTAATGGTTATTTGGTGTTATGAATTATTTAACAGCAAGCCGGACCATAATGTCGATATGGCTTCAGCGGCAATTGAACTGGTCCATACTTACTCTCTCGTTCATGATGACCTTCCGGGAATGGACAATGACGACATGAGACGCGGCGTACCTACATGCCATAAAGCCTTTAACGAAGGAACAGCGATTCTCGCAGGAGACGCCCTGCTTACAATGGCATTTGAAGTCCTTGCAAGAGAAGTCGAACCCGCCGGTACTGCGGTAAAACTCATCGGACAACTGGCGCACGACTCTGGACCAACCGGTATGATCGCAGGCCAGATGGCCGATTTAATGGCGGAAAAAAACGAATGCAATAAGGAAACTCTCGAATACATTCACATCAATAAAACAGCCAAGATGTTTCGTTGTGCCGCGGCTATGGGCGCCATATGCGGCGGAGCTTCGAAGAAACAATACGATAGCCTTTGCGAATTCGGTCTGAAAATAGGACTTTGCTTCCAGATTGCAGACGATATTCTTGATGTCACCAGTTCGAGTGAAGAATTGGGAAAAACCGCCGGCAAAGACGTCGTCGCAAAAAAATGCACATATCCTTCTGTAGTCGGAATCGAAAAAGCTCGAGATATCCAGAAAAAACTTACAGAAGAAGCTATCGAAGCACTGAAACCTTTTGGCAATAAAAAAGCAGACACACTAATCGAATTGGCAAACGCCCTTCTGGAAAGAAAGAAATAGCGTATAGGGGCTTGCCCGCCAATGGCGGATTAGAGTATAGGATTTTAGATAGTCGTTAGTCGCTGGTCGTTCCATATCAGCGTATAGCGTTTAGGTCCCTCGGACTTGAGCCTGGCCATCTGGCGCATGCCATCCCAGCGACCTTGCGGGACCATGCGGAGGTATAGGGTTTAGTTTCATATTACATTCTGTCTCCTTTCTAATGTCTTGAGTCTCTGGTCTTTGGTCTGTAACAAATTGGATTTGTTTCGCAATATTACATCGGGTGGCAGCCTCAAGCGAAGCTTGGGGATGGCTTTCGCTTATTTCTTTCTCAATTTGGGTTCCTGTCACGGC
>CAZMPL010000392.1:0-3076 GCA_964567805.1 uncultured Pirellulales bacterium
TTATGGCAAGTTCGCAGATGAGCTGATTGAAGCTTATCCTGCTGGTTTTTGGCGGTGTACCAGAACCAGCAGGATAAGCTTCAATCAGCTCATCTGCGAACTTGCCATAACGTGACTTTACTCCTTCGATATATGCTTCAGAAGTTCTCGGAGGCGAAAAACTTGCACCTTCATCTGAATTGTAACCGACCAGAATAGGTGTATCATTGAATTTTCCCGCTTCGTAGAGTTTGTATTGGTCATCTGGAATTACATAACCGTCAATAATCGGCCATGACATTCCTCCCATTGCTCTGCCTGCGGGGAGTTTGTCAGCAGAAATTTTGCGTAATTCAGCGATAGAATTAACTCCCGCGTTTTTGGCATAAGCTTCACCATCACGTTCCGCGTCTGCAAGACGCTTCAAATTCTCACCCGGGAAAGTTGTGGGACGAGGAGGTCCAAATGACCCGCCGCTTTGTGAAATTGCACCCTGAAACAATCCTTTAGCGAGCGGCGAAGCACAAAGCATACTAACCGCAATTCCCCCTGCTGATTCGCCAAAAATTGTAACTTTTTCCGGGTCGCCTCCAAACGCGGCGATATTATCCTTAATCCACTTAAGACCTGCAATCATATCCAATAATCCGTAATTGCCGGAAACATGATTCGGATTTTCTGCGCTCAATTCAGGATGCGCAAGAAATCCAAGTTGACCAACACGATAAGCTATACTAACAAGTACAACTCCCTTTTTTGCAAGATTTTCGCCGCTGTAATTTCGTTCGGCAGTTGAACCGGCACCGAATCCGCCGCCGTAAATCCATACAAGTACTGGAATGCGATCATTTGTGAATTTCGCCGGTGCCCATATATTCAGGTACAGGCAATCCTCACTTTTTCCTGATGGCGGATTTCCATTCTGAATAGGAGCTGGAGCAAACTTCACAGTATCCAATACACCATCCCACTTTTCTGCCGGCTGCGGAGCTTTCCATCGAAGGTCACCAATCGGCGGTGCTGCGAAAGGAATACCTTTAAATACAATTAATTCATCTTCAATATTACCTTGTACTAATCCATCCTTAACTTTTACAAGTGATGATTGTGGCTGCTGCATACTCTTACACCCGGCAAAAAATAGACCTAACATTGCTAATGCAATAATTCCGTTTTTCATAAATAACTCCCTTTATCATAAAATACAAAATTTATTACAATCAATTATCAGGGATTATATCCTGCACCAAGTACGAGCTTGTCACCAGAATCATCAACTTCATAAAATTGTGGTTTACGTCCATTTCCTGCATCATGGTGAACGATAAATAATAGTTTTCCCTCAAATGTCGTAAAGAGCATGCCGTGACCTGAATTGTCACCTTTAAATGCTTTTTCTTCCTGAATCCATGGTCCTTTGATTGAACCTGATTCAGAATAAGCGACACCCTGTGCGTAACGGTTTTCGCCCCAGCTTGACCAGAGCATACCTAATTTACCTGTCTTTGTTCTGAACATCTGAGGTCCATCTGTCACCCAGCCGGGCATTTTCAACCCGAAAGTAGCTTCACCAATGGTGTTCATCTCTTTGGACCATGCGGCTTCACTGGCGCGGAATATTGTAGTAGGTTCAGCGGTACGATGAGTCAGGTCCTTTGAAAGAGGCATATATGCCATAGTTCCATCGATTAATTGTGTCCACTCGTGAACAATTACCATATACCAGGTGCCATCTTCTTCATAGAGTGTACCATCGATAATGTCCCAGTTTTTCGGGCCGAGACAAAAATCCTGCTCTTTAACTAACGGCGTATAAGGTCCTTCGACTTTATCCGAAACTAAAATCTGTGTCTGATTTGTCGGTACATTGTAACGGCGTGGAATATTTTCAATCAGATTGCTATGGTCACTATATGTGCCGGTATAATAGTATTTATCGCCAATCTTATAAATTTCAGGAGCAGCTACGAAGTTTCCCTGCATCCATGTCCCTGAAAGGTCAGTAATCTGACCGGGAACTGATTCCCATGTTTTTAAGTCTTTACTTTTATACAAACGTCCGCCGCTTCCTGTAAGATAGTAGGTTTTGCTTTCCTGATCAGGATAAATGAAAGGATCACTCATTGAAAGAGAATCAAAAGAAACAGTCTGACTTTGTTGAGTTGTACCTCTTCGCGTCATCATAGGCATTTGGGGAATTCCCTGTCCAAGCCATCTTCTGGTTCCGCCGGCTGGAGGCTGAAATCCACCGAAATTTCTCTGCCCGGGAGAAGCAGGAGGTGCCTGTTCACCAGGTTGAACCTGAGCGTCAACCGACTGCATTAAAAAGAAAACTACCAACAATACCACCATAAAATTTCTGTTTTTCATAATAATAACATCTCCCTTCAATAAGTAATTAGTTCTTTCGCCATAAGTTCGGCAGAAAACGATAATAAAGCAAATGCCGCCATGTTGCCCAGTCATGAGCGCCATTTCCGCCAACATAATATTCGTGTTCGATTTTGTGGTTCACAAGAGCATTATGCAGAGCGACACAACGACCTCCTATGAATCCCTGAGCTTCGCCTGTACCCTGCCCGACAAATAAATAATCCACTTTATTATTAACATTAGGATCATTGAGGAAATCCTTGATTACAGTTTCGCAGTTATTATCTCCGGCACTAAGTATTCCGAAATTAGCAAAAAGGTCAAGACTCCTGAATCCGACAAACATGGAATGACGTCCACCCATGGATAATCCTGATAAAGCTCGGCCTTTCGGATTTTTAATAACATTGTATTCGCGTTCAACAAGAGGAATCACATGCTTGCGCATTTCCTGTTCGAATAAATCAAATGTCAACTCAGCATGTTGAGGATGGTTTCTATGTATAACCTGGTTATTCGGAATAGCGATAATCATCGGGACTGCTTTACCTTCCGCAAGAAGGTTATCCAGCATAAAATTAGCTCGTCCGTCATATATCCAGTTGGAAGGCAAATCGCCGCTTCCACCAACGAGATAGAGTACCGGGTAGCTTTTGCTGCGGTCATATCCCGGAGGTGTATAAACATAAAGCTCTCTTTCACCTTTGGTGACATCAGAATGATA
>CAZMPL010000393.1:0-1203 GCA_964567805.1 uncultured Pirellulales bacterium
TATCCCATAAAAGCAGGGACCTGAAATTGAGTTATAATTTTTCAAAGAACAAAATACAATTAACATACTTCCAATTGAGAAATCAACTAAAAAATATTATTTTATAAAAAATGTTTTGTGACAAAGAAATTAAGCTTTGTTACAATCTATTTCAGAGATTTATTATGGAATTAAATATGAATAATAGCGATATAACACAAAAGCAGAAAAAAACTTATAAGATAAGATATATTCTTGTGACGGTTTTTATTCTGCTATTAATAACAGTAGGTCTGGTTTTTAGTTTATTTCAACATCAACCAAAACCTAATCCCATGAACGATAAAATTATTCTCGAAGCGGCGGCTGAAATGCTGAAAATGGACTCGAATTACTTTGTCGAAAATGACTATTTTCACCTAATTTATGAATTGAATTTAACAAAATTGCCATTTGATATTAATCTGAATAAAGGATATCCAAGGATCGTATATGTGCGTAGAGGTTCCGTAAATATGCCAATTTGGGGTTTAGTTGAGATTTCTGATATTCAATATATTGAGAAATTTTTTAACCTGGAATCGGTTTATTTAAAGATATGTTTCCCTCAAAAAGATATACCAAAATGGATGGTGAATCTTTCCAAGCTTGGTATTTTGAATCTTAATAAAAGGTTCTCAATTGATTTAAAGCCTCTCGCAAAACTCCATAATCTTAAGATTATTAATTTATCTGGTTCACATATTCAAGACATTAAGCCGCTCGAAGTATTGGATAAGCTTGAAAGTCTTATGATAGGTTATACTTATGTGTATAATATAAAACCTATAAGCAAACTTAATAATCTGAAAACTCTTGATATTTCCAGTACAGAGGTATCAAATTTCGAACCGATCGGAGAATTAACAAATCTACAAAAACTTTTTCTAAGTAATACTAAGGTTTCCAATTTAGAGTTCTTAAAAAAACTGAAGCATTTATATAAACTTGAAATAAAAAATTGTCCGAATATTACAGATGATCAGATTGAAGATTTGCAAAAAGCATTACCTGAGTTGGAAATTGCAAAGTGACAATCGAGTATGGTGCGATGTACTCGCTATGTAGCATCAGAATCGTAATAAATAAATATTTTTAAAAAAAGGGTGCGTTTACACGCACCCTACATATTTGAGTAAATAGCAATCGATTTAAATCTTACTGAGCTTTGCTTTTGTACATTGT
>CAZMPL010000393.1:1303-3072 GCA_964567805.1 uncultured Pirellulales bacterium
TTTGAGTAAATAGCAATCGATTTAAATCTTACTGAGCTTTGCTTTTGTACATTGTAAGAGTAACGCCGCCGGCGCCCATTCCCGGGCCGGAGCTTAAGTATAAGCCGCTGTTGAGCCATGCGAACTCGCCGTCAACTTTTGTTTCAAATGTTGGAACAAGGCCGCTGAATGCTCCTGAGTTGCGGACGATTATGATTTCTCCTTTTTCTGTTTGCCACATGTATCTTGCGTCTATTGTACCTTGAGCTAGGTTCTGGTAATCCGCACCGCCGGGAACGACTTTGCCTGGAATCATTCCTGACAACGTTCCGCCGGTAATCGGGATAATGTTCCTGTTTCCTCTTTTGCTTGCGCCAACGGAAGTGCTTCCGCCGAGAGTTACTAATTCGGTAATTATCTGTTCGCCGCGTTGTTCACCCTGAGTTGCTTTTCTGTAGTCCCATGACTGATATGGGATGCCTTCCGGCTTAGAAACTTTTACTGTGTTAGCGGCGTCTATCGCAACTCCGTTGACATCATAAACTTTCATTGTAAGAGTTTTTGCTGTTGTATCAACTGTGCGTCTTGCAACAAATTTACCTGAGTTTAACCATGCGGCTGAACTGTTGTTTGGTGCCTCGAAATCCATTACAACTCTGACATCATTTTTATTTATACCTGTTCCCGGGCTCCGGACCAGTATGTATCTGTTATCACTTGTTCTTAAAACAATTATCTGCTCGATTTCTACTACGCCGTTTGAAAGAGTGAGTTCATAATCGAGTCCAAGAGGCATTACAGAAGCCTGTAATTTGTCACCAGTGACTTTACCATCTTTGACAACATATGCCATTCGCTGGCCGAACTGAGTTTGACCCACATCGTAAATCTGGTCGATGTTCATATTGATTTCTAAAACGAGTTTGCCTTTTTCCGGTTTTGCAATACCATCGGGCATAAGGCAAGTCCACGATTCATGCGGTATGAGTGACTTTTCCATATTAGCCGCTGAATCATTGGCTGACATCGAAGCATTTGTACATGAGCTCAAAATTGCCAGTACGAAAACTAAAGTTAAAGATAGATATACATGTTTCATTTTAATTTCCTCACAATTAAATTTAACAAAAACGTATTATTCAACTCAATTAAAATTTGTAATCAGTAATATTTTCAAATAAGAAAGCAATTAGTTTTGTGCTTCAGTTTTTTCTTCAGGTTTGTCTTCTGTTTTTTTGATCTCATAACCGAGAAGCTTCAGCATCTGTTCTGCATATCGTGCGCCAAATACCTTGCATCCTTCTGTATTAAAATGCATTTGGTCATTTGATTTACATCCTGCCGATGAAATTACGTATGAATTTGGAAGTACCCCTGGCAGAGTGGCGATAATCTTGTTTCTGCCGGCACATTTTCCGTTCTGGTCAGCGTTTACCACTTCGCCTGCGAACAGAGGGACTTGTTCCGCTTTTAGATTCAAATCTTTGATTATATTTTCATAAATGCCTTTTACTTTCTTTGGCCAATCCAAATCGTCTGGATTCGACTCGCCCTGATGAAGAAGTATTCCCTTGATTATGCCGTCCTTTTGTGCAATTTTGGCCATATCTATCATATATTGATATGGATTTCCGTTATAATTTTTGACAGCGTTCTTCATCCAGTCTGCTTCAGTAGCGATATAAGACTGAAAAGTATCTTTCTCGAAAAGCTCTATCTTGCAGCCTGATACAGAAACTTTAATGACTCCAACTCGAATGTTTTTTGGAAGGTTTGCGACCATTGTTCTG
>CAZMPL010000394.1:0-3067 GCA_964567805.1 uncultured Pirellulales bacterium
ATTATGAAGACAATATCAAATTAAAACAATATCCGAACGGACACTGGTTCATCAGTGAACGCGAACGATATAGATATAATTTTAACGATCAAAGTGTAAAAAAGTTAGAAAGAAAAGTTATTGTTAGCGATATTACGTTCGGAGAAAATATTCCCAGTGACACTTTTTCGATCAACTATCCGGAAGGAACAAATTTCCAGATCAAACCTTTTGATTATGGAATAGGTAATGATCCTTCTATTAGAGAAGTCCAATCAGAAGAAAGCCAGGATATAAAAACTATACTGGATAAATCCTCAGTTAGTGACAAGGAAATCTTCGGGCCGGTAATAGAAAGAACTATCTATAGTTTAACACAGTCGAAAAACTGCTTTATCGACTTCGATACGGGAAATATTTTTGATCTACCTAAAGATTTTCTTAGTAACAGCGAGCATGGAGACTGGTTCGAGCAAAACGGTATCGATGCGACTATCGGAACAGAAGTAAATTATGGCAGAGACAAAAATACAGATTTATGCGGCTTAGCTACTTTGCATTGCATGGTGATTCCTGTGAGTAAAGGGCGATGGGACAAAGTCACTGCACAGGCTTGCAACGAAGCTTTCGCCAAAATGCCGCTTGGCCAAACACCGTTAATGAGCGCAGAAGTTAAATTGCCCTCAACATATTTATTCCAGACCCTTGATAACAGGGGAATCCTTCAAATTCTCGAATCAAAAAAAGAAAATGGTTCACATTCGATAAAAATACGCTACAAATTAATACAAGACAAAAATACAAACAAAGCAGATATTCAAACAGAAAATACTAATTCAAGTACAAAAGTTCTAATCGAAGCACAGGTTATACAGGCTAATGAAATGTTTTTGAATCAGGTTGGACTGATTAATGATCCTAATTACATGAAATATTCCAATAAATTGACTTTTAACTTAGTTGATGATACAAGCAATTCCTTTATGTTTACCTTAGATTCCATTAACAAAGAAGGGCTTCTAAAAAGTGTAGATGACAGCAAAAACGCAACATATATATCAAATATTTTTATGATGTCAACGTCCGGTCAGGAAGTGACAATTAAAAGCGGCACAAGCTATAAAATCAATTCACAGGAATTAGGCAGGTTTTTAAAAATAAAACCTCAAATATCACAGGATAATGCAAATGTAAACCTTAATTGCGAACTTACTACGCGGCAGTTTAAAAAATTCAATTTATATAATAAAAATACTGACCAGAATAATATACCTGAATCTGATATTGTCGAATACAAGATTAATACTAAAAACGCTCTGCTTTCAGATGGCCAAACATTGCTTATAGTCGGCGGGAAACTGGTTTCTTTGTATGATGAAGAAGATGGGGAACCAATTTTAAGTAATATACCTTTTATAGGTAAGTTTTCTAATGAAACATCAGAAGGTATAGTAGAAGATAATGAAATAATTCTGATAAAAGCAACTATTGTCCCAGCCGAGCTAAACGATAATTCCAAATATTTATCGGATAATGTATTCATTTCAAAGCCTATACAGGTCAACTTCAATCTTAATTCATTGGAACCGGGCCAATATGTTGAAGTTAAAAACGGCGGCAAAAGAGATATTACAATTAAAGAGGTTGACCCAAATAGTCTCGGCAAAACAAAAGAAGACTTCCCTGCTTACGCCGCTAATATTGATTTTGATATAAGGTCCAACTTTGACCTTAATCTTGCGTCAAAACGTTATACCAAAAGCTTGATGCTCAAACATGATACGTGGGATGCTTCTTTTACAGATACAAATACAGTTATTGGAAATGGTAATTTTACAAAGAAAACTCTATTTATTAGTGCATGGAGACAAAATATATACAGTGCGCCCCCAAACGCTACTTTTGATAATCAGGTTGAAGTACAAATACAACCTGTTAAATCAGAAAATCCATCCGATGCACAATGGGGACAGGCTGTTGAAGGTGTACAAGTTAGAATGCAGGCTGATAAAACAAAATGGAAAATCGGAGAGGTTCCAAGTCTCAAAGCAGATGTGCGAAATAACGGAACTCGCAATTTATTAATATACCGAACACAATTTGCTTGTATCATTACCGTTGATGGCCAATCATATCATGCAAATGTAGAAGCGAAAAGCTCGCCATTCGGACCGGGTAAGCAGTATGACGGGATTATTATTACACTTGATAGACATTGGTTCAAATACAGAATTGACGATACATTACAGCTATCACCAGGAAAACACATAATACAGATAACTTTCACACTGGATGATACCAGAATACTCGGAATGGGACAAGCAGCACCACCTGGTGTTATAGTAAAAAGCAATCCGGTTGAGATAGAAATTTTACCAAATGAAGAAAATCGAACTGATGACAAGCAGGAAGATAGCCAGAAACAAGTTCTAATTAATATAAAGTATTTGGAAGTCACTGATGATTTTTTGAGAACAAAAGCTATTAAAGACATTCTTAATTTCACAAATGATACTAATCCGAATTTATGGATCAATACTATACTCGATGATTCTCAGCAAGCTGCGATTCTAAAAGCAATACAGAAAAACAGAGATTCGACAGTAACACTTTCATTCTCGGTTGTTATTCCTAATAACCTGCAAAGTTCTATTCCGATGATAACTAAACAGCCATTTATCACGGGTTTTACGGAGCCAATTAATTCTGACGAGAAAGCTGCTCCAATAATTGAGCAAAGGGATATAGGTATAATCAGTACAATCACGCCGCATTTAACTCCTGATAACAAAAACTTTGTCATAGAATTAAAACTGGAAAACAGCAAAATAATTGGCAATGAAGAACGCGTTTTCAATGGTAAGTATAAAGAAATGGTTTCTAAAATCTGGCAATCAGAAATGCGAACAAGCGTTTCAGTTCCGGCTGGGAAAATCATACTCATAAACACAGGAGACGCCGCTCCCGAAGAAGAAAATAAATCTGGTTCACAACAGGAAAAAATGAAACTCCTGGTAATGCTCGAACCAGTTATTATTCAACCTGTGCAACTCCAGACTAAAGACTCTACACATAATAATAATGATAC
>CAZMPL010000395.1:0-1883 GCA_964567805.1 uncultured Pirellulales bacterium
AACATGACTTGCGTCACCCATATACGGGATAAGCCATGTTCTTTGTTCCGATTTATCAGTTTTTCTTATCTTAAGATTTTCCATATTCATCGTAACAGGTGACGTCTGGCTTACAACTCTTTCGTGCGCTTCTGTTCTTGTTACAAAAGGAGCGTTATTTGTCTGCGCGTCAGTTAGCAGGACAAGAACAGGTTTTCCCGCTGCCTGCTGAATCTTTTCTTCCTGATAAACCTTCAGGCTGTCAGGTCCGCAAGCGAAATTCATCATTCTTATCGCGAATAAATTAGGATGGTTCGCGACAAACAGACCGGCCTGAAGTATTCTGACACTTTCTACCCAGAACTCGTTTCCAACGATTTCATCGAGAGGAATGTCCCTGAACTTATGTTCGATGAAAATCTGCGGTATATAATCCAGTCCTCTTACCTGGGAGAACATCGAACCCGAATTCGAGCTTGCTTCCGGATCGAGCACTACGTAATCTCGTCCAATTCCCACGTATGCTTTTTCATTCGAAGATTCTATTCTCGAAAGGAACTTGTCACCTTCCTGGAACAGTTCTTCCTTGAATTGTTTTTCCGCTTCGTCGGCATAAAGAATTGCTTCCTTAATTCGGTTGTTTGCAATATTCATTCCGAGCCTGTCAAATTCCTGTTTAAACGCTCTTATAAGAATTTCAATGTCATTGAAGTGCAGAATCGGATTTAATTGTTTGCTTTTATCAAGAGAAAGAACGTCATTCAATACATAACCTTCCGACTCTGTATAAATGCAGTACTTCAAAGCCGGCGGTGTATCCTGACGTATTTCAATAAAGCTCGGATTAAAAAGATATTCGACAGCCGGACTATCGTTTAATGCCGCGGCGTGACCGGTTGCCAATTTCCTCGCTATACAGAATTCCGTACGGGAATTATCCACACCTACTTTTGCGATTTCCTTTGTTGTTCTCGGCGTCACTACCGGGCAGAAACCAAGTTTACTTAAAATCGCCGCGCTCCAGATGCCTTTTTCCCCGAGAGTCGCCGTACTGCGTTTTATACCGACTGTGATTCCGGATTTCTTTTCGGCTTTTCCGCTTTCTATTTCATCGAGTAAAAGACCGTATTTTTTGAAATGCTTTTCATATATCTTGTGATACTTATCGACATAATTTGTTTTTGGTTTTCTCGATGTTTCGGAATTTCCTTTCGGGCAGAAACCGCCGGTAATAATTTCATCATCTTCGATTGAGAATATTTCGAGTTTGCAATCTCTGATTCCGCAACTCTTGTCACCGAACATTTCTCTGCATGTTATTATGCGTTTATCGAAAGGCATATCGATTATTTCCCAGCCTCTGAATGCTGTGCCGTGTTTCTTGCCTTCTTTTTCGATTCGCTTTATATTTTCGATAATATCAAGCGCCTGTCCCCATGCCCCGAACATTTCTCGATGAGGATATGCTTCGATTTCTTTTTCTGAAACCTGTGCCAGTGCGGCAAGGAATGCTTTACCAAGCGCAGGTCCACCCTGAGCGGAACATTTTCTTCCTGCGTGCTGTGAACCGCCGACGAATTTATAATAGTAGCTCGCCGCTGTACCACGAAGAATAGCGGCTGCGATTTCTTCCTTGCTGAATCCTTCCGCGATGAGCCTGTTCTCATCCATTTCCATAAACACGCCGCATGTCGAGTCTATAAGAGGAACTCTTTTTGCGCTTAGAGCCGCGGTCTGTAATGTACTCTCGACTTTAAGGTTTATTATGTCGGCCATATTCTCAAGAGTCTGACCGGAACCGGCCTGGCAGCTGTAATTCATTTTCGCTTCTTTGACCGTACCGTCTTTTGCGAAGCTTGTGAATTTCATATCCTGGCCGCCTATTTCAAATATTGTATCTATTT
>CAZMPL010000395.1:1893-3044 GCA_964567805.1 uncultured Pirellulales bacterium
CTTACACCAAGTGCGTGACATGTTATTTCATCAGTGACTCTGTCAGTGAGTTCTATATTTTTGTCAGCAAGTTCTTTCGACTTTTTCTTGCTTACTAATATTTTCTCATACAGCTTTCTTGCCGAGCCTGTTGCTCCGACTCCTTTGATTATCACTTTATCTTTGTGCCTGCTCAAATATTTTAGAACTCGTTTGAGTGACTCTTCCGGATTTCCATGTGTTTTGATATAAAGTTTATCAAGCAATTTTCCTGTCTTTATATCTACAAGTGCTCCTTTTGTAGTCGTACTTCCTCCATCAATACCGAGTACAACTTCAGTATTCGCGGGAATATCCGCCGCCAATGAGTGACTTTCCTCATTTACTTTCGACAAATAATCCGATATTGGCGGAGCGAATTTTCTTTTCTCTCTTCCATGAGCGGAAACTTTTTCCAGTTCCGACAATTTGAAAGTATATCCATTGCCATTTTCCATTCCTTTAAGAGCTGCTCCGACCGCTGCTATATTATGAAACTGTTCCGGCCTGACAATATCAATACCGAGGAATCCCTGAAGATTTTTTCGGATAAGGTCATTTTTGAAAACGCCGCCTGTTGCGATAGCTACCTTATGGTCAATCTCGCCATCGAATTGTCTTGCGCCAAGCACATCTATTATATAGTTTCTCGCGACAGTCATAAAGAGACCCGCAAGATTATCTTTTCTTGTTGCGCCCTCGTTCTGCTTATGGATAAGGTCCGACTGAATTACAACGCCGCAGCGTGCGAGAAATTCACATGGCTCTTCGGATTTTCTCGCTTCATTCTCGGCTTCATGGAACATTTTCTCAAGGCGAGACTGAAGTTTTTTCCTGTTTCTAATTCTGATTTTTTCTTTTTCGTTTTTATCATTTGCCTGTGCCGTATCTTCCAGTTCAGGATTCGGAACATCACCTTCGAAAAGCCTTCTGCATTGTTTTTCAATCAATGTACCCGAACCGCCGCCGCATTTTGTCCCCGCTCTCCACTCCTGAATAGTTTTCTTTTTGTATATCTCTTTCAAATTGAAAAAGTAAGGATCCTTTGCGCCAATATGAAATATATACTGTGCCTGCGGCATAACAACTTCGGCGCCTTTCGGGATAGCGACACTATCATAGACATAAGTCAA
>CAZMPL010000396.1:0-1759 GCA_964567805.1 uncultured Pirellulales bacterium
TTGTACTATAACCTTGCCAATGCCTATTTCCTGAAGGGGAGTATCGGTAAAGCGATTCTGAATTATCGCAGGGCTGAGAAACTCGATGGTACCGATGAGAACATTCAAAAAAATCTCGAATTTGCACGCAACAGAAGAATCGATAAAGTGACGGTAAATACAGAGAAAAAAGTAATACAGACATTATTTTTCTGGCATTATGATTTTTCGATGAAAGTGAAGTTTGTTCTAACCTGTATCTTCTTCGGCGTTCTTTGCCTGTGTGGTGCGATAACAATAAGAAAAGGTCTTGCCGGGCCGCTTACGATTACGATGTTAATATGCGGCTTATTAACAATATTGTTTTCTGTTTCAGTTTTTATCGAATACAGGAGTCAAAGCAATACAAGTTATGGTGTCATTACCTCCGATGAAGTTGTTGCGCGGCAGGGTGACGGCCAGAATTATCCGCCGAGTTTCAAGGATTCTCTGCATGAAGGTACCGAGTTTCAGTTGCTCGAAACCCGACCGAGATGGTATCGCATCAAACTTACAGATGATAGTACTGCATGGATACCTTCAGATTCGGCGGAATTGATATAAAAACACAACGCTAAGTGACATGTAATAGTATATTTTATTTTTGTAATCATTCACGGAAAATACGACTCTGTCATTCCCGCGCAGGCGGGAATCCATATTCGATTATTTCCTGTCTGCCGGCAGGCAAGCCTGGATTCCGCAACAAGTGCGGAATGACAAAAGTACGTTTGTTACAGAAAAACCAGCAAATAAATGTTTTTCTATGAACGCTTACTTATTTTTTATTATACTTGTGATTTTTACCTTTGAATTCTTCTATCGAATACCTTTTCTCATTTATCTCAAGTTTTTGTTTTACGACCTGAGCGATATCGATATTTGTAAGTTTAGCAAATTCTAAAAGCAGCATCATAATATCCGCGACTTCGTAAGAAATTTCGGTTTTATTTTTATCTTTAACAGCGGCTTGTTCTTCTTCTTTTGAAATCATCCACCTGAAATGGGCCATTAACTCGCCGACTTCCGAACCAATCGCCATCGAAAGGTTCTTAGGGCTATGAAACTGCTCCCAGTCCCGTTTGCGTACAAAATCCATAATTAAATTTTGCAGTTCAGAAATCGTTACGTTTTTATCATTCCATTCAGTTGCCATCGTAAATTCCCGTAAATATTAATAATATAGTATCTGAAAACAAAATAGCACTTGAATTTATTAAAATCAAGCTTTTCCAGGAACAAAGTTATTTAAAATCCGTAGAATATTCCTTATAAATAAAAAATAAAATGTTTATAAATATTGGGAGTTCTTAACGAATGTATTATTTTATTTGTTGTATAGCTGTTGTTCTTCTATTGGTAATCGGCTGCAGAAAAAAACATAATGAAACGAGCCGGATTAACTCACCAGCCTCACAAATTATGTCCAGTTTTTCTGATGCCAACGAACCTGTATTAGTAATTGACGTTCGTACTGAAAAAGAATATTCTTCAGGTCATTTCAAAGAAGCTGTCAATATTCCTTATACCGAAATCGCAAATAAAATTCAGAATTACACGGCCGACAAGAATCAGAAAATATTACTATATTGTCTTAGCGGAAGTCGTTCCAATACAGCTCTTAATACGTTAGAAAATCTCGGTTATACAAATGTTACAAATATTGGCGGCTTCGAGGATGCCAAAGCATATTTTAAATCAATTCAGCAAAACTGAATTTAAGAGCAAATTATAAAATAAT
>CAZMPL010000396.1:1859-3039 GCA_964567805.1 uncultured Pirellulales bacterium
ACCATCCTTTCCATAGCTTACTAAATCATAACCACCGGGATTTACAGTTCCATTTTGAAAATAGCCGTATTCGAAGCCCCATGGATCATTTATCTGATTTTTTTTCAGATAAGGACCCGTCCAGCCGCTTATTCCAGGATTGGCTACTAAATCGTTAAGATTGGATGGTAACTGGCGGCAGTTAAGAATATAAGAATCAATCGCAGTTTCAATAGTTTTCATTCCGGGTTTAGTCAAATCCCATTTTGATTTGTCAATTTGATCTATCAGTTTTGGTGCCCCAATTGCCGTCAGCACTGAAAGAATCACGATTACTACAAGAAGCTCAACAAGTGTAAATCCATTTCTTCTGCTATCTCTTTTTTGCCAAGTCATGTTAATAACCTTTCATATATGCAGTTAAAAAAATATTTGCGCGCACATTGACTATAGTCATTACATGTTTTGTTTTATTGTTTTACTCGACCGCGGCTGTCTATATTAAAAGACGAATTTAAGGGTAAATATATTGCATGAATATTTTACTAACAAGAGAAATAGGTTAAAATAAGTCTAAAAAATAAATACGCTCAATTTATTATTTAAACCAAAATAATTGAAATATATTTAAATAAAAAAAACAGACGGGCATTTGTACCCGTCTGGAAAAAGCAAATATATTCAAATACTTGATTATTTATTAAAATCTTCATAACTATTGTTATAATTATCATCCTCTAAAGGAATGGTAATCTTAGATTTTAAGGCTGTTTTGTTTTTTGCAGCTTTGTTCTGGGCAATATTATGGAAGACTTGATCGGATAATGAATGACTCTGACTTTTGATTGTTTTCGAGATATTTTTTTTCCGACTTGAAATAGAAGATGTATTTATTTTATTACCTCCAACTAATATTACTAATTCCTGGACAATGTGATCCATTTGTTCCGCTTGAGCGCTTAGCTCTTCAGAAGCACTTGCGGATTCTTCTGCGTTAGCAGCGTTTTGTTGTGTAACTTTATCCATTTGTGATACAGCAGTATTTACCTGATCGATTCCCTGAGCCTGTTCCGCAGAAGCTGCTGCAATTTCACTGATTAAATCTGTGGTTTTGCCCACACTGGAGACTATTTCACCGAGAACCTTACCAACTTCATTTGCGATATCAACGCCATTCTTTGCGTTCTTTACAGATTCCTCA
>CAZMPL010000397.1:0-3036 GCA_964567805.1 uncultured Pirellulales bacterium
ATAAAGCCTTTGCATGAAAAAAAGAATGTTTCGCTTCTTCGTGCATTCCCTTACTTTCATATATCTCAGCAAGACGAATTTTTGAGTACAGTGTGTTTAAAGGTTTAGTTTTAAGCAGTTCGAAAAACTTCTCACGCTGTTGAGGATTAAACATCTTATCAAACAATATGACAAGCTCAATATCTACCGGCTCTTCAAAAAGGATTTCTAAAACAGAATCTATCTTTTCATCGGAGAACATTTCTACATCTCGTACAAACAGATGCGTTTGAACTCCATTTTGCGGATCATTACTGTCACTTACAGTAACCGCCGAATCATCTCCCCAACGTTTGAGAATATAGAGTGTCCGGTCTTCCTTTGTCAAATGAATTTGAAAGTTTTGTTTACCATCATATGTCACTTCACTATTCATTCCACTTTTCATATACAAATGAGAATCAACATCTTTCCAGCCAATATTTACCAATTCCTGTTTCAACTTATTCAGTTGGTCAGAAAAATTCCCTTTGATTTCCAATTGAAGAACAGTTTCATTATTTTTAAGTAAACCTGCGTATGAATACAATTGTTTGGCACCGAATGATTTTAACGGCTCCGGCATTTCATATTTTTTAAGTTTGCCATAAAACTCATCAGGAATCTCAGGAAGCCGGCCGTATTTTGCATTCCAGTCTTTGATATTTTTCTCTAAATGGTTATAGAGTTGTTCAGCAATATCTTTGGCCGCCTGCATGTATCTTTCTGATTCATATCCATTTGTTTCGCTATTATGAGATACTTCCATTTTAAGGCTGTAACCTAAAGTCGGCGGCGTCCTGCTTTCTATTGAACTGTGCCCGCTTTTTACCGCAGTGTCACCTATAAAAGCCTGAATTTCAGTTTGAAGCTTAAGATTATAAGGTAAGATATTTTCTTTGAAATCATTAAGTTTGAGCTGAATAAACATATCAGGTGTAAAATCGAACATTAGCGGCAGGGAATCCTCGTCATAGAAATTGACTGTTTCAACATCCGGAATTTTCTTCACCATATCGAGCAGAGAGTCAGTGACTCGTTTCAATAGAATGTGTTCACCTTCACTGAAGACAACAATATTTTTACATGTAAATCGTGTATTATCACTATTGCTTGTGTAGCTCGTTGCTGTTGTATTATCTGATGATTGTATCGAAGCAAGATGCGTTTGAAAATATGAGTTTTCTTTGTCACGTCCCTGGAAAGGCTGCATCCATAAATGTCCCACGCCGGGGAAATTCAAACGAAAGCCGACAAAAACAAACGCCAGGACTACCGGTAATGCGAACTTGTTGTATTTTGCGCTGGGTGACCTGGTTTGGCCGAAGATAAAATACAATAGAGTGAGTGCCGGGTTGATGAAAATAAATGTTATGAGCCAGAAATATTTCGTTGTTCTGGAATCGCCTATAATTGGCGAGAACTCTTTCTTTCGCAGGCACAATATCAGCATTATTGCCCATACGACAATATAAGAAACTAACATCAGCTTAAAAAGCGATATAAGAAACTGCATTTTTTCCATTAAAAACCGGCTTTCAAAAAAAGTCTCTCATTTAACACGATACTATTAAGGTTAGTCGATACAATCAACGATTTATTTCAAAAATAATTCGTTTTTTGAAATAATACCGACACATTGTAACATTTAATACAAGGACTTGTCATGCTGAACTGTAGGTGAAGCATCTGGCTATCGATACGAGAGACTCTTACTGTAACAGCAACTACAAAGGATAAACGTTATACTCTTAAGAATCTAATATGGGTGGCAGCCTCAAGCGCAAGCTTGGGGATGGTTTAGTGTAAAATTACCTGCCGCAACAGTGCGCGAGCTTGGCGGGCCATCCCTATCCTGAAAAGAATCAGGATAAGGCTGCCACCCATTATTTTATAAACTAATTTTTTTTCGCATATATCCTAAAATTCAGGTTCAGTGCTCAGAATGACAGTTTTCGTTTCTCACTTTTTAACAATCTTCGCGGCCCAGTCTCTGGATGATGGGTTCTGGCCATCCGGAAAATCGGGGATTATCAAGCCCTTCTCATCAGACTTAATTTTAATTGCATCGCCCCAGTTTCCGTTGATTGTATCGTACCATTGGAAAATGTAAGCAGTATCTGCTGGAAATCCTGCAAGAACCGGTTTAACGGCTTCATTTTCAAAATACAAAAGAGCGAAATCTTTTTCGGGAGTTCTCATCATATACGACCAGCCGTCAAGTCCTCTCGGCGGGCTTCCCTCTGCTTTTTGCGGCTGTATATCCTCCGATGCAAGCTGGAGTTTCTGGTATTTGTCACCTTCTGATAAAACAAACTTCGCAAGATGACCCATGTAATTTGCGGACTCGTATTTCAGAGAATCCCAGATATGCGGCCGCATACCTTCCGGCTCTCCGGTTGTTGTTATATCATAAGAAACGGTCCCGTGAACATGTCCCGACAAGCCGCCCGATAGTACCGAGCCGTACATCTGCGCGCGTGAAAAATAATTGTCACGAGGCGAGTCAGCGGGTGGACGTTCTCCGCCTGGCATATTAATCTGGTGGTTCCAGCCGGTGTAGTAAGGCTCGAAATTTATCGCGGGATATGGCGGCTCGAGTTTGAATAATGTTTCGAGCGGCTGATATACGCCGTGGTCGCGAGGCTTGTTGCCAACACTGTGCATTGTAAGCCAGGGACATTTTTCCGCATGACCAAACTCAACATAAGTCGAATCGCTAATCAATGTCGTATGCGGCTGGTCGAACGGCATCGGGCCGTACTTTTTCAAATGATACGTAAGAGCTTCATTGAATTCATCCGCGGTCAGGCTGTATTCTTTCGGTATCCAGTCGAGATGAATCCCGCTGAAGATTATATTATACGCACAATAACGCGAGATGAGATACTGTACGAATCGTGAATAAGATTCGTTGAAATCGAAATAAGCTTTCCACGCGGGACAATTGTCACGTCTTACAGTTTCCAGCAAAGGGACAAAACCAACATCCGAAAGATACTGCATTTTTTTATCGAG
>CAZMPL010000398.1:0-3019 GCA_964567805.1 uncultured Pirellulales bacterium
TGTGTTTCTGGGTTGGTGCCATGCGGTAGATGGATTACCGTCAATTATTGCTGAGGACTTTTGGTCGTTAATTCCTATTATTTTCCAATCCGTTCGCGGCAGGTCGAATTCTTCGTGAGTTACAGGACTGCTTTTGCCTGAAGAAGAATCATACGCAATCGCATTGACCTGTATTTTTCCATCTGTTTGGAATGGACCATTATATTTTTTCGATTCAGGAATCGGTTTGCTTCCATCGGTCGTATAATAGATATCCGATTCAGTGTCCACGGGTGTAATGATTATTGCTCCGGTTTGATTTCGTGTAATAGCAGGGGGCATGAGAATCTGAGGTGCTTCGTAAATTCCGATATTCGAAATAACAGGGCAGCTTTTCGAATCAATTATATTGAAACGAAGTTGTGTTGCCTCGACCGTAGGAAAACCAATGATACGTTTATATCCTATGGTAGTTGCCTTTGCCAGTTCTTTCCAGTTTCCATCCACAAGAGCCTCAATTGTGAAGGCTTTTACGCGTTGTCCTAACTTGATATATTCCTGAGCGAGAAAGCGGTTGAATTTGGTTGGCTTGTCAAATTCGATAGTCAAAGATGCCTTGTTTACATCATCATCTGTCGCCCAATAACTATCCTTGTCACTATCTACAGCATTTGCGGCTGCGAATTGTTTCGCGTTTCCGCGCACATTTGTTGCGCTCGCTTTAGTTTTCTCTGCCAGGTTGACCGCGAAAGTTTCTTTTATCGTTTTGCCAAATTCGAGTGCGGCTTTTTCGTCATTTTCATGTATCAGGCCGTTCGGCATAATCGGGAAATTGAGAAGCAATGTACCATTTCGTCCAACGGAGTTATAATAAGTCTCCATAAGTTTTGGTAGAGTTTTAACTTTTGTATCTTCGCTCGGATGATAGAACCATTCAGGCCTGATTGATGTATTTACCTCGCCGGGCACCCATGAATCCCCATTCTCCACGCCGTAATGTAACATGTTGTAAGGTACGTCACCTCTTGCGTTAAGTAAGCTCCAGTTTGTTTCGCCGACAAATCCAGCTTCAGTTCCGACCCATCGCAGGTCTGCTCTGTCGCCGCCATCGTTCCATATTACTATATTTGGCTGCAGCTTGCGAATCAGCTTATAGGTATTACTCCAGTCGTAATATGTTGTGCGGTCAATTCTGCGATTGCCATTTGCTCCGCCGTAATATCCTGTTCCGCCGTTGGCTCCGTCGAACCATACTTCGAAAATTGGTCCGTAGTTGGTGAGCACTTCAGTAAGCTGATTCCGGAAGTATGTAATATATTCGGGCCTGCCGTATTCAGGATGATTCCTGTCCCATGGTGACACGTAGATACCAAGTTTCAGGCCGTATTCTTTGCAGGCGTCGGCCATTTCACGAACAACATCACCTTTTCCATCTTTCCATGGAGAATTCTTTACAGAATATTCGGTATATTTTGAAGGCCAGAGACAAAAGCCGCAGTGATGCTTTGCGACAAGAATGACACCTGTCATACCGGCTTCTTTGCAAATACGAGCCCATTGGCGGCAATCCAGTTCGGTGGGATTAAACAGGTTTACATCTTCGTTGCCATATCCCCATGACTGGTCGGTATAAGTATTCAAAGAGAAATGGATGAAAGCGTAAAATTCCATTTCCTGCCATCTCAATTGATTCTCGTTCGGTACAGGACCACAGGGCGAAGGAGCTTTTACCTGAGCAGAGCCGCAGCCAACTGAAAAGGCGGAAAGTATAATTCCGCACAAAAAGATTTGAATCATAGAATTTCGTTTATACGGATTCAATAAACCCTTGTTCTTAATATAAAACTGTAAAGTTGCCGCTATTAAATATTTCATGAAGAATATTCCTTTAATTCGATTTATTGTTTGTAACAATTCACGGAAAATATGACTTTGTCATTCCCGCGCACTCGTGCTACGTAGCGAGACTTCGCAGAGTAGCAGGCGGGAATCCATATTCTTTATTTATTTGGATTCCGCAACAAGTGCGGAATGACAATAGTCCGTTTTTTATAGAAAAACCAGCAAATAAAGGTTATTCTGTGAACGCTTACTATTGTTTTAATTTCAACATATCATCAAGTAGATATGTATTTCCCTTTTGGGTTTCAAGTTTTACAGTTTTATCTTTATACCTGAGAATACAATCGTTACCTGCTTTTGACAAAATTGTGACTTCTGTCAGTGTGCCATCTTTCCATTTGAATGACAGTTCAAAGTCACCACGTGCGCGAAGGCCGCTGATTGAGCCGGTCGCCCAGTCTGGTGGTAATGCTGGCAAAAGGCTGATTTCGCCTGCGTGACTCTGCAAGAGTGCTTCCGCAACCGCCGCGGTCAGGCCAAAATTAGAATCCAATTGATTATTACCGCGATTCTGCAGATTATCAGCATAAGAACCTACAATGGATTTCAGCCATTGCTCTACTTTATCACCGCGTTCCAGGCGTGCCCAGACACATGTATTCCATGCCCCAATCCAGCCACCGCCAATCCGGCGTGCCTCCATTCCTTTGTTAATAGCCGCGGCTAATTCTGGTGTTTCTCGTAAGGTAATGGAGTTACCTGGGAAGAATGGAAAATTAGGTGATGTGTTATGTCCCTCAGTACCGGGCGTCCAGTCCTCGATCCATTCCTGAAGTGTACCGCGACTATCGATTCGATATGGCGGGAGTCTCTTAAGTGCATCGGAAAGCTTCGTACTGAAATCCTGATCCGTATTAAGAATCTTCCCGGCTTCAATGCAATGAGAGAACAGATCCTGAATGAGAGCAATGTCAATAGTTGGTCCCGGTGATACTGACACTGTATTTCCATTTCTGTCCTGATACCTGTGTTCAGGTGACATCGATACCGGCGTGACAAGCCAGTTATGTTTCGGATCCTCTACCATAGTATCCAGCAAAAATTGAGCGGCTCCCTTCATAACTGGATAATTCTCACGAAGGAAATCCTTGTCACCACCGAAAGCGTAATGTTCCCATAAATGCTGACATAGCCAAAC
>CAZMPL010000399.1:0-3012 GCA_964567805.1 uncultured Pirellulales bacterium
GTCACCCCATTGTAATCCGACGACACATTTATTCATTTTTCTTCCTTAAATTGCCACTTGATCTGTAAGTGTTAAGTGAATGATATTCTTAGATTTTACTCTAATATTTAACTAATTTTTTCCACGAGATGATTCAAAATATTTTCCAGATTATCATATTGCCTGTCGCTTATTTTGCAATCGGTTTCTTTCCCGTTTTCATTTTTATAAGTTACAACAAAAAAACCCTTCTTTTCAAACCATGTTTTATTGATTTTTACTATCGAATCGTAAGGTATTTTTGTCTTATCATTTATTATTAACTCGGTTTCTTCCGCAAGCATTTTTCTTCCTTTTATCATGGAAAAGTAAATCCCGAAAAGTATAGCTCCTGCCGCGAAAAATGGAGGCGAGTAAATATTAAAAAGCATATCACCGTCAGGTTTGCCGTCTTTTATATGATCATCATAGAAGCTCCGGCGAAGAGACCATTCATATTTGCTTAAATAACCGTCATATCCGAACACGAGAGCCGCTATAACACAAACTCCGGCGTAGATTAGGATATTGCTTTTTTTGAATTTGCTTATTGGTGCCTCGATAGCCATTGAAAGTTTTCCTTAACTTATGTCAATCGTTTTTGCGCAATTGTTTCGGCCAGTGGCACTACAATTCCGGGTATAATTTTTTCAATCATCAATTCTTCCGCGATTTTGTATTGATGATTGAACGATTTAATCGGGTCGAACTTTTCGAATGTTTCCGGGTACTGACGAATTGTACAGGAAAGAGTAATAGCTTCGTCAATAATCTGTTCTTTCTTCTTCTGATTGTACACACCCGTTTTCGATTCGATACTGATTCGTACCTGTGTCAACTCGTCATTGCTGAGAGCGACAACGATTGTCGGCGAAACTCCTATCGGCTTGGCGCCCGGCAAATCCAGCATGCAGCTGAAGGCACTCTGAGAAAGAAGTGCTTCGGCGATAACTTCATCATGATTACCTGTGCAATCGAAATCCATCGCGAAAGTTACATCCAGAGAATCTATATCGAGAGGACTGACACTTAACATGTAAGGCATCAGTTCCAGAATGAGCCTGTCCTGCTCGTAAGCCATCTCGAATTCAGTCGGATTCACAACTCCCGAACCTATTCGATCTGTTTCAAGACATACCCATCGATATTGGCTTCGTTCGCGGTCCTCTTCAAGGCAAAACTCATTTTCACGCTTGTAAAAGCATCCCATAGACGGATACTGTTTTCGTACTCTTTCGAAAAATGACAGGATTGTATCTCGTTCGGTTGGAAGTTCCAGTTCCGTATTGACATACATATCCAGAAAAAGATCATCACACAACAAATTAAAACTGTCTGAATTCATATCAGCACTTTCTCCAGCGGCTACTTCAAAATCCATCCCTGAAAGCCGGCTAAAATATTAAGTATTGGCGATCCATCACAAAACTAAGACATTATACATAAAAAATTGCTTTTTCCAAAGATATTCGATAAAACTCTTCAGTCTTTTTTATATTCATCATCTGTCATACCCGTGAAGACGGGTATCCATTGGTTTATTTCAAATTAAAAAGTAAAACGATAAACGCTAACGCATAAGAATAATACGCGAAATATTTCAATTTTGTGCTTCTGGACGTCTTTACCAGCAGTTTCAACGCGAAAACGCCGGTAATAGCCGCCGCAATTACACCCGCTAAGAGGGAATAAATTGACAAATTACTCGCCATAATCGCTGAATAATCTTTGATAAAATCTACCGCTGTTGCTCCTAAAATCGCCGGTATTGCTATGAGAAAGCTGAATTCGACCGCCCATCGCCTGTGCAAACCGACCAGAATGGCGGCACAAATTGTCGCACCGCTGCGTGATATTCCCGGCATAATCGCTGCCGATTGCGCCAGGGCAACTACGATAGCCGCAAGTATTCCGAACTTTCGCAATCCTATCCGGCTTTTTCTTCGCTTATCGGTGATAATTAACAATGTGCCGGTTATAAACCACATGCAGGCGACAATTATCAAACTGCCTCGCGCATCCTCGAACAATTTCTTGAGCAATATTCCGAATACTCCGGTTATCCCGGTAACTAAAATCGCCAGTATGAGAATGTGAACGCTCGGGCTTTTTTTGTATTTCAGGATAATGCCTTTGCCGTATTTTTTCGACTCACGCAGGTTTTTCACGAAATTAAATATCGATTTGCGGAAGAAATAGAAAATCGACGCGATTGTTCCGACATGAACGCATAAATCGAACATGAGCATTTCCGATGTATCAGGATTGAACTGGAAAATATGCTCGAACAAAACCAGGTGACCGGATGAAGAAACCGGCAGGAATTCTGTTATGCCCTGAATTACTCCAAGCATAATCGCGTGAAAGATTCCCAGCGGCGTACCTTCTGAAGGAAACAACACGACGCTCATAAAATCCAACACTTTGTATCTGAAAAAGAAAAGAACAATTCCCGCAAAAACTCCCGCCAATAAATCATCGAGCAGGATTCCCCAGCCAGCCGGGGATTTCTCAAGCTTGCGTATCGGCCATGGTTTGGAAATATCAAAAATCCGAAACAGCAAAAATCCCAATATCGCGGTCATGAAAATATGAGCGTTATCGAAAGTATTTACTCCGAGAAAAGCAGCCGCTAAAAAAGTAACCGCCTGTCCGGCTGTCTCATCGGCGACTATTTCACCCGGGTCTTGTTTGCCGGTCCACCTGATAACTGAAGGAGAGCATTTCACGCATACAATCGAACTGAATAGAATTGTAACGCCCATCGCGATTAATATCGAACTGGATGTTCCGACATAATGACAAACAAGCGCGAATATAATTACAGATGGAATCGAGCCCCATGTCCCAGGGGCCTTGGGCAGCCATCCTAAGCCAAACATAGAAGTTAATAATCTTTTGATATCCATACCGATAGAAGTGTACCATAAATAAAAACATAAGCAAACAATTTGATGAAGGATTTTTTTTTGACAGGATTACAGGATTGTCAGG
>CAZMPL010000400.1:0-3010 GCA_964567805.1 uncultured Pirellulales bacterium
AAAGATTATCACTGCCGTCATACTCGGCTATTACATGGTCTCCATCGTAGCAATACTTCGTAACAACATCCGGTGAGCCGTAAACGGTCTTTTGGGTACGTCTGCCTAAATAATCGTATTCATAAGATGCTATTGACGTATTTCCCTGATCTTTAACTTCTGTTAAACGATTCTCACAATCATAATAATACTTAAATAAACCGTCATTTGTTAAGTTGCCTTTGCTGTCATAAATATAGGTCAGTTTGAGTAAATTAAAACCCAAACTTGACGATAATTACTCTTTCCATTAAAATAGCCGCTTTGTTATCTAAGTTGATTAGTTGAATGAGTTAATAAGGGGATTAGTTTCTTCGGTAGTTATCATTTTCCCCTTTTCGAGGTTTTTTATGACATTTATTAATGAGAATTTTTTGAAATTACAGGCCGGATATTTATTTCCGGAAATAGGCAAAAGAAGACGAGCTTTTCAGGCCGCAAATCCTAACGCAAAAATCATAAGTATGGGAATCGGCGATGTAACACAACCTTTGGCTCCGGCGGTAATAGACGCTATGAAAAAAGCAGTCGTGGAAATGGGACGCAGGGAAACTTTTCATGGTTATGACGATGAGGGTGTAGGTTATAAATTCCTTCGCGAAGCTATCGTGGAAAATGATTTCAAAGCTCGCGGCGCAAATATCGATATTGACGAAATTGTTGTAAGTGACGGAGCGAAATGCGATACAGGTAATATTCAGGAAGTTTTTGGTATTAACAATGTCATAGCTGTAACGGACCCTGTTTATCCAGTTTATGTAGATACCAATGTTATGGCTGGAAGAACCGGACCGGCGGCAGGGGGAAGATACGGCGGAATAGTTTACATGCCTTGCGTTGAAGAAAATAACTTTGTGCCGGAATTACCGAAACAGAAAGTTGATTTGATATATCTTTGTTTCCCGAACAATCCAACCGGTGCGGTTGCGACAAAAGAGCAGCTTGCAAAATGGGTCGATTACGCGAAGAAGAACAATGCTATCATTCTTTTCGATGCTGCTTATGAAAGATTCATATCTCAGCCGGAAATTCCTCACTCGATATATGAAGTCGATGGCGCGAAGGATGTAGCAATCGAGTTTCGCAGCTATTCGAAAACTTCTGGTTTCACCGGTGTGCGTTGTGCTTTTACAGTGGTGCCAAAACAATTGAAAGCTTACACAAAAGATGGGAAAGCAGTAGAAGTTCTCCCAATCTGGAAGAGACGCCAGTGCACGAAATTCAATGGTGTATCTTATATTACGCAATGCGGCGCAGCGGCGATTTACTCCGACAAAGGTAAAAAACAGGTTCAGGAAACAATAGATATTTATATGAATAATGCGTCCATTATTCGCAAAACTTTGAGCGAAATCGGATACAAAGTTTATGGCGGCGTGAATGCACCTTATATCTGGCTTAAAACTCCTGAAGGAATCGGTTCGTGGGATTTCTTCGATAAATTATTGAACAAAGCTCACGTTGTTACTACGCCTGGAGCTGGTTTCGGAGCCGCAGGGGAAGGTTATGTCAGATTAACCGCGTTCGGTCTGCCTGAAAATGTCAGGGAAGCACTTGAACGTATAAAAGCTATTTCGTAATGGCAATACAGACAGCATATATCGGTTTAGGCAGCAATTTAGGCAATCGAAGAGAATATTTAGATAAAGCATTGAAATTGCTATCTGAAGCAAATCAGATTGAGCTTGAAAGAGTAAGTGACTTCATTGAAACCGCCGCTCTCGGGGATAAATCTCAGCCGAATTATCTGAATGCTGTTGCTCAAATAAAAACTTCTCTATTTCCGGAAAAGCTGCACGAAAAGCTAATTGAGGTTGAAAACACTCTTGGCAGGGAGCGTAAGGAAAAATGGGCTTCGAGAACTATTGATCTCGACCTTTTGCTTTTTGGCGAGCAGGTTATAAATACAGATAAATTGACAGTTCCTCATAAACAGATGCATTTGCGTTCGTTTGTTTTGAATGGTTTATGCCAACTTAATCCTGAACTTATTCATCCTGTTATGAAAGTTTCAGTAAGGCAGTTGGCTTCGAGATTGAACGGTGGTGATTTTGATCTAGGTACGAATGTGCCGCAATTAATAAGTATCGCCGGAAATATTGGTGTCGGGAAAACTACATTGTCAAAAAAGTTAGCCGAATATTTTTCATGCGATATTTTATATGAACCTTATAATACTAATCCTTTTCTGCCCGAAGTTTATGCTGGCAAAAATGAATTGTCACTTGATAGCCAGTTGTATTTTTTGACAAGAAGAGTAAAACAATTGAGTCCGGAGAATTTATCGCCGGATAATATTTATATCAGTGATTATGTGTTCGATAAAGAAATGATTTACGCGAGAGCTTTACTTGATTCGAAACAACTTGCTTTGTACGAAGATATTTACGAGCCGCTTTCCAAAAATGTATGTAATCCGGTCTTGGTGATTTACATGCATGATTCGGCGGGGAAATGCCTGGATAGAATACACAACAGGAATCGTCCCTATGAGCAAAGAATAGAAGTTGGATTTCTCGAAAAGCTTTCGAAAGGATACGAGCGGCTTTTTAAAAACTGGCATAAATCACCTGTGATAAAAATATCGACTTCCGATTTGGATTATGCGAATCCTGTAAATGTCCAAAAGATAATTCAGCAAATAAGTTTTTATATAATGGTAAGAAAATGAAAGTGTCACAAACAATAAATTCGGTTAGAGAAAATGTAAAGGAAGCGCGGAAGCATGGTAAGATAATCGGGCTTGTTCCGACGATGGGGGCGCTTCATGCCGGTCATGTTTCACTCGTGGCAGCAGCTAAGAAAAAGTGCGATTATGTTGTAGTAAGTATTTTTGTAAATCCTACTCAATTCAGACCGACGGAAGATTTAGAAAAGTATCCCCGGCCAATAGAAGAGGACCTTAACAAATGTGAGAAAGCCGGAGTTGATTTGGTTTTCAATCCATCCGCTAATGAAATGTATCCTGAGA
>CAZMPL010000401.1:0-3005 GCA_964567805.1 uncultured Pirellulales bacterium
AATGCAAAGAATTTCTACGAGAGAATGGATAATATCGGCAGGAAAGTTGCCAATAGAGTCGATACTCAGGTCGATACATTTTTAGGAGCAAAAAACAAACGCATTCCCGGAGTAACAGACCCAATACAACCAGCTCAGCGTTATATGCTTGCTTTTATATCGATCGGAATTGTATCTGTGGGTTCCGCTTTTCTATCTGGCGGCCATGTTTTTCCCATAGCGTTGGCTACATTTATTATGACTACCGTCTGTGCAAATACAATTCTCATGATAAAGAAATACTGGTTTGTAAATCTCGAACCAGGTTCACGCTGGATTGAGAAATTAGTCTCATCTTTTATTGCGGCTTTTCTTACTTCCTTTATTGGTGGAATATTTCATTTTGCAGGATCTAAATCAATACTTCCAATGTTCTTATCTTTGGTTCTGATAGATTGGCAACGTATAAGCCTTCCAGACAGGAACAAAAGACTCTCACTCGGTTCAGCTCTCTGGGCAGGACTTCTTGGAACAATTTCAAGCGCAATGTTCGGATTTCCTACACTTATGATGGCAGCGGTTATGGCGGGTTCTTCACTTGCGGTACAGGCAATAAGCGCATTCGGCGAGGAAATCAAGGATTTTCAAAAACCTCAAAAGACTCATGAACGAAAATATAAATCAGAATTGCAAACCAGCTTGAATAGCTGTATCGTACCGAGATTCCTGCGTGTAATATTTTTGATTGGCTCTTTTCTGTCACTTGGATTGGGTATCTTCCTTCTAATTTTAGGAGGTGTCGGCAATCTTCATGGAGATGAGTTTGCTTTATCGATAGGCTTTGGTGTTAACAGCATTATATTATCCTTGTTTTTGTTAATCGGATCCTTCAGGAGTAAATTTACCGGGTGGTATCGATATATCGTCAAACCGATAATTCTGCTTATTTGCATATTCGCGATAATTATATCATCAATTTACATGGGCAGTGTTCGTCTTCAGGGTGATGAATTTGCGGTATCCTTATTTTTTATAATATTTCCTGCTTTAGCGTTTATTTTTGTAGCCGCAATACCCGCAAAATTAATCGTCGGTGACGCTCCAAAAGCAATTGCTTCAAACATACCTAAAGCGGCTCCGGGAGTTTCCGCATTCAAACGTATCTGGGCGTTGGTACTTTGCTGTATTCCAATTTTCGGACTTCAGCGTTTCTATGTTGGAAAAATCGGAACCGGTATTCTATGGTTCATTACAGTCGGATTATTCGGTATAGGACAGGCTATCGATTTTATTATGATTATCATTGGCAGTTTTAAAGACCGTTATGGTTTGCCGTTGGTAATGTGGTTTGACAAAGATGAAATAAACAATAAAACACCTGGTTCAAATTTTAATGCGCCTGTCAACGAATATAAATATACGGCACCGGAGTATAAAGAACCTGTGGAAAATTATAAGGAACCTGCGATTGATAAACAATCAGTTTATGCTCCGCAAATGCAGGAACAAACCTCCTCTCGTCCCTTTACATCTTCAATTATGTCAGGACAGTTTCATCCTTTTTCCTACCTGTGTTCGGGAATAGGTTATATCCTGATATTCGCGGCGTTATTAATAAGTATTTCAACTGGATTACGTATTCCTACTTTTATATCATACGGCTCACCCGAATTATCCGCTAATTTACAGGGCTTATTCAATTCTCCCAAATGGCCTGATGTTTTGATAAGCTTAGGACCGGTCATAGTATTTGTTACAGTAATGATTGCTACAGTATTTATTATAATTAGCCGCAGACATTCTGGTGCGTTTCACTTGATAAGGGCTTTGCTTGGAATGATTGGTATTTTCTTTGCCTTATTAGTTTTTTCAACCGCAATGTCACCAGGGATGAATTATACGGAGCATGGTTTTTGGGAGAAATTTAATGTCCTCCTGAGTTCAGGTCAAACTGCGGAGGCATTCAGTGAATTGATTCGTGAGTTAGACGGTGAGGATCTTTTTTTGGCGGCGTTGGTTTTTCTCGTTTCTACTGTTGTTTTACTCTGGCCGGTTCGTAAGAAACAAACAATATTAACAAATTCTCAAAGTCAGGGAGTCAACTGATGGAAGCAACATTTGTATTATCTCCATTATTGATTATGCTTTTAATAGGCGTCGTCGTTGGTTTTATTCTTTTATTTATCAAACTTTTGAAGAATAATCCCAAATTCGCGGCGATATTGCTTATTGTGCCGGTAGTTCTCGTATTGTTGGGATTAATGTTTTTTGTTGGAAAGCCTGTGCCGCACTCAGTTTCTGTTAATACTCCTCCTGCATTTCAAGATGCAGTGAGATTTAATTCATATCCGAATAGCCCTTCCCCAATCTGGTCGGAAGGCATCGAGAATGAATTCGAAGCGGATGTATATCCATCGAAAACAGCCGCTGTTCGTTCAATCGCCTTAAAGCTTAACAAAGAATTCCGAAATATTATGAGCGAATACGAGTTGGAAAAGCTTGACGAAATTGTAATTATTAAGAATTCACAAAAAATAGAAGTAGCCGAACAACTTAAAGACGCTATTAATAAAAGATACCCTGAAAAAAAATGCAGAATTATAGCAAACGGTTCTCCTTCAAGTGTAAATGAAATTGTCATAAGTTTTAACTCCGAAAATAATCATATAACTCGTGTGTCACAGGGTTTTAGAAATACTGTACAAAGTGGTAAAATTCAAGCATCAATTTCTAATCATAGCAGTAGTACTATTATTAGTGTTAATTATGTTGATCAGCCCTGGGTAGAGAATTTTGCATCTTTTGCAAATAGCCAGCCTGACAAGCATTATATAGTAGCCAAATCAAATGAAATCTGCCTTACTTCCGAAGAAGCAGACCGTCAGGCAATGCAAAATGCGGTCGAACAGGTTGGACCGGAACTTTTGCGTTATTTCAATCCGAATAAAATTGTAATAAATGATATTATAAAAAGTGGCATACTTGTTGATAAATTCGTACAAAGTTTCGAAGGTTCATCAGGGAAA
>CAZMPL010000402.1:0-3000 GCA_964567805.1 uncultured Pirellulales bacterium
TATCTCTATAATCAGCATTATTAAATGTATAAAAATTACCATATATATCATCAATATACGATAGCTGTCCCGAAAAGGGATGAATTAAATAAATTTCTTTCTGATAATAAGATAGGTTCAGCAATATTTTATCCGAAACCATTACATTTGCAGAAATGTTTTAGCGATCTCGGATATAAAGAAGGGGATTTGCCGGTAACAGAGAAAATTTGCGAAAAAGTACTTTCATTGCCGATATATCCTGAGCTATCTAAGGAACAGCTTGAATTTGTCGCTCGAACGATACTCAAATTTTATAACAGTTAATTAGAAAAGTAAAAATTGTTAAATATAAATGAAAATCCTCCGATAATTTGGCCGCCTGAAAGTACGATTACCAATTTTGAAGGTAAGTGGTGGGTTGCTCATACGAAAAGCAGGAACGAAAAAGCTCTTGCTCACGATATGGTGAACAGGGACATCAATTATTTTCTTCCGATGACCTGGAATGTTCGTCGCAAAAGCCGGAGGACAATAAAATCACTCTTACCTTTGTTCAGTGGTTACATATTTTTTTGCGGCGACGAAACAAAACGAATAGAAATTCTAAAAACGAATAGGATAGCAAACCTTATTGAGGTTGCGGATCAGCAGAAATTTATAGATGATTTAGTACAAATTGAGCGTGTCCTGCGTAACGGCGAAACTTTAATACCGCACAAGTACCTCAAAAAAGGACAAAAGTGCCGAATAATAGCAGGACCCTTAATGGGAGTGCAGGGTATTATTGTTAATATAAAAGGTCATACCCGACTTGTGCTTCAGGTCGATATACTTGGTCAGGCCGCAAGTGTGGATATTGAAATAGATATGATTGAACCGATTGAATAAACTAGTATTGAAATGGAGAAGTGAAAATGCAGGTATGTGTAACGGGAGTTGGTTATGTCGGGCTTGTAACTGCTGCGTGTTTAGCTGAAGCGGGAAACAATGTTATTTGCGTAGATAATGACGCAGCCAAAATTGAAGGTCTGAATAACGATATAATTCCGATTTATGAGCCAGGCTTAACTGAAATCGTCAAGCATAACAGGAAGCTCAAAAGATTGCATTTTACAACTGACCTGAAATACGGCGTGGATAATTCGATTATTATTTTTATGGCGGTTGGTACTCCTTCGGCTCAGGATGGTTCATGTGATTTATCCGCGATTATGTCTGTAGCTTCCGGGATAGCAGAACATCTGACTGAATATCGAATCATTGCGACAAAAAGCACTGTACCTCCGGGAACGGCTAAAAAAGTTACTGACCTGATACGTTCAAAAACTTCTGTTCCTTTCGATTATGTAAGCAATCCTGAATTTCTCAAGGAAGGTGCCGCGGTCGAGGATTTCATGAGTCCAGACAGGATAATCATTGGTACGACAAATCCTCCGGTTCGAGAGCTTATGAATCAGTTGTATAATCCTTTCATGAGAAAGAGCAGCAGGATTTTATTTATGGATCCAATCTCTGCTGAAATGGCAAAATACGCCGCCAATGCTATGCTTGCATCAAGAATTTCTTTTATGAATGAAATTTCAGTATTGTGCGAAAAACTTGGCGCAGACATTGAGAATGTTAGAAAAGGCCTTGGAAGCGATTCGAGAATCGGTTCTTCCTTTTTATTCCCCGGGGTTGGTTATGGCGGCTCATGTTTCCCGAAAGATATCCGTTCGCTTATTCACACCGGTTCATTAAATGGCGTTGAAATGACAATGACCAAATCTGTGCAGCAGGTTAATCTTAACCAGCAGGAGCGTTTTGCTAATCGTGTCATGAGTTATTTTGGACAAAAGCAGGGTGATGTTTCGTTAGCCGTATGGGGACTTGCATTCAAAGCCAGAACTGACGATATAAGAGAATCACCGGCGATTTATTGTGTTAAGAAATTTATTGATAAAGGTTATAGAATCAAAGCTTATGATCCTGAGGCGGGGCCGACAGCACTCGTTGCTCTTAAGGATAAAATTGAAGTCGTACAAAATGGTTATGATGCACTTGATAAAGCGGATGCGCTGGTTATTTTTACCGACTGGCAGGAATTCAGAAATCCTGATTTCGAAGTTATTAAAACGAAATTGAAAAAACCTGTAATATTCGATGGCCGAAATTTATATAGTAATGATATTGTCAAAAAAGCTGGTATTGAGTATCACAGCATAGGAAGACCATCAGTTAGTATAGAGTGCTGAAATAAGTAATAAGTAGGGTGGGGCTTGCCCCACCGAAAATCTGTATAAAATAATTGGTGGGGTAGAACCCCACCCTACAGAAGTTTAATAAGATAGAAAATTATGAAAGCATTAATAACCGGAGCAGCAGGATTTATCGGGTCGCATCTTTGTGAGCGTTTGCTTGCAGATGGATGGACCGTTACAGGTCTTGATAATTTTAACGATTTTTATAATCCCCAAATTAAACGTGACAATATAAGCGGATGTCTCAGGAATAAAAATTTCAATCTCATAGAAGATGATATTCGCAATCCTGATGTTGTAGAAAAAGTCGTCAGTGATGATGTTGATACTATTGTACATCTGGCCGCTGGTGCCGGAGTTCGTCCATCTATCATCGAACCTGTGTATTATAGTGACAACAATATGACAGGGACAATGGTTATGCTCGAAGCCGCTAAAAAATTCAATGTAAAGAAATTTATTTTTGCTTCGAGTTCCAGTGTTTACGGCAATAACAAAAAGGTTCCTTTCTCGGAAGACGACAACGTCGATTTTCCGATTTCTCCTTATGCCGCAACGAAAAAAGCGGGGGAGCTTTTCTGTCATACTTACTATCATCTTTATGGTATAAATATGACATGTCTCCGTTTTTTCACGGTATATGGACCTCGGCAAAGACCGGACCTTGCTATTCACAAATTTGCAAAACTTATTGAGCATGGCAAGCCGATTCCGGTCTATGGGGACGGCTCGATGATGCGTGATTTTACATATATTGACGATATAATTGACGGCATAA
>CAZMPL010000403.1:0-2998 GCA_964567805.1 uncultured Pirellulales bacterium
TGCCAGATAAAATGCAATAATACCCAACCGATTTTTTGAATAACTTCATACGAAATGAAATGTTCAATCGCGAACATGGTTATTCTCCCTCAAATTCCTCGATCATTTTTTTGATTTTCTCAAGTTCTTCTGATGAGACTTTTTTCGCGGAAAGCGCTCGCATAACGAGTTTTTCCGCCGAGCCCGCAAATGCTTTTTCGAGCAAATCACCGACTAATACTTTTTGTGCCTTTTCCTGTGTTACGCCGGGCTTATATATATGCTTGAACTGCGAATCATCGCGTACAAGAAGGCCTTTTTCAGTCATTATCTGCATGAGCTTAAGCGTGGTAGTATAGCCTGTATTGGAGTCTTTACTCATAATTTCGTTGACCTGGCGTACCGTACATGGGCCGTTATCCCAGAGGATTCCAAGAATTGTAAGTTCCCTGTCCGTGGGTCGAAAATCTGTGTTTTTCGCCATTTTATATCTCCTGAATAATAATGCCGTAAGGCAAAAAATCTTTATTATCTCAATATATAATTTCCTATATCGGTTAAATTGTACGAAAACTTTCGTATAGGTCAACGAAAAAATTCGTAGATTTGAAAAATTTATGGAAAATGCGTGAAAAAAATAAGCTAAAGCAGATAAATTTCTGCTTTAGCTAACTACTTTATATGAGGTTATCCGAAGATTTTTTAGAATTTCGAAGTAAGGTTGAATCCAATTGAACTGGATGAGCCTGTAATCTGGTATTCGAGATTTAATGAAATATATGCGTCGATATCAGCACGAAAACCAACCCATCCGCCAAAATGAGAGTTATTGGTTACATCTGCTTCTGTTTTTGTTCTGAATAACAGGCTATCGGTGGCTTTCGCTTCCGACTTGCCGGAAACCCATTGAAAGAGTGGTCCGCCGTATATGGAATAGCCGAACGCAATATTGTATGTTATACCCGGTGCTATCTGTAAAATATATAAATCGGTATCTACATCGGTCTCGCCTGCAGCTACTAATTCACTGCTTCCATCCTGACCTATTTTAGATATGTCTTCGTTAAGTGAGCCGCTCAAACTGAGATATGTGAGCTGGCAGGCGATTCCGGCTCTTACGAGAGCTTTTTCGTAGAATGTGTATTTCGTGCCAATTTGAGCCGCATAACCTGAACCGACATCAAAATTATAATTACTATTTTCTGTATAGAATGTATTTTCGCCCCATGGTTTGACCTGTTCATCGCTGAAAGTATCTGTTTTTGCAGTTCCTAAACCGACAAATACTTCCCAGTTATCAGCGATTCCCAATCCGGCTTTTCCCATAATGAGATCAAAATTCAAATCTTCAATAGTATCTTTGGGGAAAACGGAAGTTTCGGAATTGTCGAAATCAAGGTCGATTTCTGACATGGAATAATCTCCTCCAAGGCTCCACCAGCCTTCCTGGAAAAGATTCGCCGACGGCTGACCTATCGGGGCTAAGCCGAAAGCAACTGAGCCGCTTAAGCATATTAAGATGGCAATATATAATACCGTTCTTTTCATTTCATCCCCCTCATTTCCGCATTGCGTACAAAAATTTAGCAATTCGCAAAACCATTACTGGAAATATCCTCCTGATGAAGTTATCCATTTTTCATAAATATACCAAATTAACGCATGGAATTCAAGAAAAAAAGCCCGTAAACAGTTAAAATGGCTAAAATTAACACAAGTTCCAATAATACGAACGATAAAAATGTTAAAAGTGAACTCTCGTCGAGCCGTAGGCCAATGCCGTATCAGGAAAAATGCTTCAAGACTAAAGCAATTTTTGCTTTTCCTGTAAAAAACAGGTTTGATATGGTATTGCTTGCATTTTGGACATAATTTCGGATCACAGCTTGCATTCAAGGGAGAAAGTTTGTATAAAATATCAACTTTGATGGAAAACTCCCATAGATATAATTGAATTTATTTCTTTCTCTCTTTAATAACGTTTTGAACTTTTACTCGCCAATCTGAAATATGTGGAATTCTCACAAAATCTTTATAGCATCTACCATTCAACAATTCTGTTTTGCTTTTTTGGCTTAATTCTTCCCAATTCTTAAACATTATATAAATAGCATTTCCATAAGACATATTATCAAAAACAACTAAGTCATTTTTAATCAACGCACCAGAATATCGAACAAAACCACTAGTGCCAACTATTAAGTTTTTTGGCTTTAGCGATTGAAAGAATTTGAGTCTATCAGTTGTGTCATCTATTGTTTTTTTTGTAGGTTTCTTACCCTTAAAAATAAGCTCTAACGCTTTGTCTATTTGACCAGGAGGTAATATTTCCCAAGAAAGATGAATAGTCTTTATATATTCAGAAAATTTCATACCAGCTTCTGCAACATCGAAAGCTCCTACATTTTCCTGAAGTAAATTTAAACAGAAGAATAAGTCGTTCTCAAAATATGAAGAACCTTTTTTTAATACATTATTAATCTCAAATTTAATAATGTATTTACTTTGATTAGGTTTGTCGCTTAAAGCTTCTATTTTGATTGTATAATTAGTCGGTGATATATGATCACGAGGATAACCTTTTATAGGTCGACTTACTTCATGTGTGCCATAGCCTCTCCAATTAGGTGCCTCGATAGTTACATATCCCACAGTTTGTTTGCCTAAATCTTTTCTTATGATTTCATATCCATTAGCATTTTTACAGCTACATATACCTTGATTATCAAGTGGAAGTATTTCTTTCGGATAAGTTAATCCCCTTTCAGATAACTTAATATCTAAATGACTTAAAACATTATCCTTAAGTTTCTCTGCTGTAAATTCCTTTGAAGCAAAAACAACAATGTCAGGTGAATCAATATTTTTGAGTTTGTCAAATACTCGTTGAGGAATTACCTTAATGTTTTTCTTCCATTGCGATTTGTTCATTCCTTTTCCTTTCATATCGACTTTAAATAGAAATTGGTAATTATAAAAGAATTGGCACTAAATTAACAATATTTTGAGCTAATAAATC
>CAZMPL010000404.1:0-2973 GCA_964567805.1 uncultured Pirellulales bacterium
AAATAGAAAAGAGCGGCTTGCGGGGCAGGGGCGGTGCGGGTTTTCCGACACACTTGAAATGGAAGGCTGTGAGAAACGCAAAATCCGCTAATGGGAAATATATCGTCTGCAACGGTGACGAGGGTGACCCGGGCGCGTTCATGGACAGAATGCTCATGGAATCATATCCTTATCGAATTATAGAGGGAATGATAATCGCGGCGTACAGTGTTGGTGCAAATGAAGGTTACCTTTATATTCGAGCTGAATATCCGCTTGCACTCGAGAGAATCAAAAACGCGATAGAAAATTGTAAACGCAGAGGTTACCTCGGTGACAATATTTTGAATAGCAGATTTTCACTGAATCTTAATATAATGCCGGGCGCGGGCGCGTTTGTATGCGGCGAAGAAACCGCACTTATGGCAAGTATAGAAGGACGGCGAGGTATGCCGCGATATAGACCTCCATATCCCGCACAAAGCGGCTTATGGGAAAAGCCTACTCTAATAAATAATGTCGAAACATATTGCGTTGTTCCGTGGATTATCAGAAACGGCGCCGAAGCATTTGCCAAACACGGAATAGACCGCAGTAAAGGGACGAAAGTTTTTGCTCTTGCCGGAAAAATCGCGCACGGCGGATTAATCGAAGTACCTATGGGAATTTCCATAAGAACAATTATCGAAGATATCGGAGGCGGAATCGCGGGTGGACTTAAACTGAAAGCCGTTCAGATTGGCGGCCCTTCAGGCGGCTGCGTACCTGAAAGTTTGGCGCATACCTCAGTTGCATACGAAACATTGAAGGAAGTCGGCGCGATGATGGGTTCCGGCGGAATGGTAGCGCTGGACGAAACGGATTGTATGGTCGATATAGCAAGATATTTTCTTGAGTTTACACAGAACCAGTCGTGCGGCAAATGTACTTTCTGCCGAATTGGCACGAGGAGAATGCTCGATATTCTTGAAAGACTCTGCGCAGGTGAAGGAAAGAAAACGGATATCGATGACCTTGAGAATCTCGCGAAAATTGTTCAGAATTCGAGCTTGTGCGGCTTAGGTAAAACCGCGCCGAATCCTGTTCTTTCGACTATTAAATATTTCCGTAACGAATACGAAGCTCATATTGAAAAACGATGTCCCGCGGGTAAATGCAAGGCTCTTATAACTTACTCGATAACAGATGACTGCATAGGCTGCACTATTTGTGCACAACATTGTCCCGCGGATGCTATTGCGATGAAACCTTATCAGAAACATGAAATAGATACTCAAAAATGTATTCGCTGCGGCGGGTGCAAAAACGTTTGTCCCGCTAACGCTGTGAAAGTTCAATAAACAATGCCGGTATTAACTATAGATAATCGTAAAGTTGAAATTGAATCAGGTAAAACGATTCTCGACGCCGCAGAGAAAATCGGTATCGAGATTCCGACCATGTGCTTTCTTAAAGGTTTCAAACCTTCGACAAGTTGTATGATTTGTGTTGTGAAAGTCGAAGGAAAATCGAGCTTTGTTCCATCGTGTGCGACTATTGTCGAAGAAGGAATGGTAGTTCAAACTCGTTCGGAAGAGATAGACCTTGCGCGAAAAGCGGCTCTCGAACTTTTGCTCAGTGACCATTTGGGTGATTGCATGGGGCCGTGCCATGTTACATGTCCCGCGAATATGAATATTCCTTTAATGATTAGACAGATATCAGAAGGAAAACTTAAAGACGCAATCGCGACGGTAAAAAAAGATATTGCTTTGCCTGCAGTTCTCGGTCGAATTTGTCCTGCGCCATGCGAGAAAGCGTGCAGACGTGATAGTTTCGATAAGGGAGTTTCAATTTGTTTATTGAAACGTTATGTTGCGGATGTGGACTTGCAGATATGTGGAAAAAATGGTGGGGTAGAACCCCACCCTACAACTTCTTATTTGCCTGTGTGTAAACCTGCGAAAAATAAAAGTGTCGCGATTATTGGCGCAGGTCCGGCTGGATTGGCGGCCGGCTATTACCTGGCACGGGAGGGATTCGATTGTACGATTTTCGATGAGCACGAAAAGGCGGGCGGAATGTTACAATATGGAGTGCCGGAAAACGAGCTTCCGAGAGATGTACTCGATAAAGAAATCGCACAGATTCAAAAACTCGGTGTTAAATTCAAACTGAAAACAAAAATAGGCGAGAGCGTGACATTGGATAATTTGAGAAAAGATTTCGATGCGGTTTTTGTTGCTATCGGTAAGCTCAAAGAAGAACGTTCCGATTTAATGGGCCTGCAAACAAAAGCAGACGCGATAGTTATTGACTCTCAGACATACCAGACAAACATCCCTGGAGTATTTGCTGGTGGTGACGCGGTTCGCAAACGAAAAGTTGCTGTTCGTTCAGTTGCTGATGGTAAGGAAGCCTGTGCTGCGATTAGCCAATATTTATCAGGTCAGAAAGTAACTGGACCGGCAAAAAAGTTTAATACACGAATTGGCAAGCTTGGTGCAGAAGAAGTTGAGAAATATATTTCAGCTTATGTAGGGTGTGCTGTGCACACCGACTTAAAAAAAGTGGTGTGCACAGCACACCCTACAAATATAGGTTTTACAAATGAAGAAGCTGTAAAAGAAGCCGCTCGTTGTTTACATTGCGATTGCAGAAAACCTGTAAATTGTAAATTAAGAAAATATTCTGATCAATACAACGCAAAAGTTGGTCAGTATAAAGGGAAAAACCGTCCTTTTGTCCAGCTTAACGAACATTCAGGATTGATTTTTGAGCCGGGAAAATGTATAGATTGCGGCTTATGTATCGAAATAACCGCAAAAGCAGGCGAAAAAACTGGCTTGACATTTACCGGCCGGGGTTTCAAAGTGCGGGTTGCAATTCCGTTCGAGCGTTCGATAGTTGACGCGATTAAACAGACAAATACCGCGAAAGAATGTGTTAAAGCATGCCCGACGGGTGCTTTATCTTTTAGAATCTCAGATGGTGATGAACAAAATGTGAGTTAGA
>CAZMPL010000405.1:0-2971 GCA_964567805.1 uncultured Pirellulales bacterium
GTCTTTCGAGAACTACATCACAAACATCGTAAGCGCTCATTTCAGGCTTGAGGTCGTATGTGCGAACACGCGGCGATGGAACAATCTGCCTGTCTTCACCGGCGAATGGTTTTTCAGTATAATCGTTGAAAAAGAAAGTGACATGAGCGTACTTCTCGGTTTCGGCGCATCTGAATTGTTTTAAACCGAGTGAACTCCAGTACGCGCCGAGAGTATTTTTCATTTTTGGCGGCTTGGGAAAAGCGACGGGTGTTTCAATTGACGCATCGTATTCTGTCATGCAGACAAAATACAAATCCGCTTTTGTATTTCTGGGGAAATCCTTGAAATCCGGTGAAACAAAAGCTCGTGTTATTTCGCGCGGTCTGTCACCTCGAAAATTAAAGAATACTACGCCGTCACCATCGCTTATAGTAGCAATTGGAGTGTTATTTTCATCGACAATACAGGTAGGCTCGATAAATTCATCGGTTATCTTGTTTTTATAGCTTTCCGAAATTGCCTCGCTTGCGCTTGTTGCTTTATTGCCTTTGCCGAATCTCATGCACTCGTAAGCTTTTTGAACTCTGTCCCATCTGCTGTCACGGTCCATCGCGTAAAATCTTCCCATAACAGATGCAAATTTTCCAATACCGATTTCTTTTGCTTTTTTCTCTATAGCGGCAATGTAACCGGCACCGCTATCTGGCGGCGAATCTCTTCCATCTGTAAATGCGTGGATATAAACCTGTTCCAGTTTGTTTCTTTTCGCAAGTTCGAGCAGGCCGTATAAATGGTAGAGAAGCGAATGCACTCCGATATCACTGCAAAGACCCATTACGTGCATTTTTCCTTTGTTTTTCTTTACGAAATCAATCATTTTAAGGAATTCTTCATTCTTAAAAAATGAGCCGTCACGAATTGTCATGCTTAACCTGACTGATTCCTGCGGAACTATTCTTCCTGCGCCGATATTTTGATGACCTACTTCGCTATTACCCATTGTACCGTCGGGAAGACCGACATCTTCGCCGCTCGTATTTATCAGGCAATTCGGATATTCTGCCATTAACATGTCATCCGTCGGAGTGTTTGCCTGTTTCAAAGCATTGTACTCATCTTCCGCCGGATTTGGATTATGGCCCCAGCCGTCACGTATAATGAGAACATAAGGTTTGTTTTTCAATTCAATATTCTTTTTTGCCATGATTGACCTTTCGAGCAATATACATTAAAAGACGAGGCATAGCCTCGTCTAAGGGTAATAATCGAATTTATCGCAATATGATATAAAATCATAGTATATATGTCAAATAGATAGAGGAAGTTCTAAAAAGTATTAAAAATAATCTGAGGATAAAGTTTTTGACAGTTTTACTCGCTTTGATATAATTTCAAAACCGACAATAATAATTTATGTATCTTTAGCGATTGAAAACGGTTATGGAACAATCTATGACAAAGCAGTTAAGTCCTGAAAAAACAGCGGTTTCAGAGTTAAAATCAATGCTTGTTGATTTTAAGGCTCATTGTATTTTCTGGCCTTTAGCTATTGCCGGTCTGTTTTTTGATCTTTGGACCAAACATGCTGTATTCAAAATGCTCGAGCCGGATGGAACATATGTTGTTATAAAAGGCTTTTTAGAACTGGTATTGAGGGAAAATGACGGAGCCGCATGGAGTATTTTTTCCGGAAAAACCATGTTATTAATAGCCGTAGCAAGCTTTGCTATAATTGCGATTATTATATTTTTCCTCTTTAGCGGCAGGCAGCCAAGAATTATGCATTTTGCAATGGGTTTCTTCGCGGCAGGAGTTTCGGGAAATTTATACGATAGAATCTTCAATTACGGCCATGTTCGGGATTTTGTGAGAGTGTATTATAAAAATTTCGAATGGCCGACTTTTAATGTCGCGGATAGTCTGCTTTGTGTTGGAGTTGGATTGCTGATTATTTCGACGCTGTTTTTTACTGAGAAGCACTCTCAAACACATGATCAGCCACAAAAATAGGTGCGCTGGTAGCGGCTCCGAGAGCGATTGCGTCGGAAGGTCTGGAATCTACTACTACCGAATGATTATTCAGTTTCAGGTGAATTCTCGCGAAAAATACATGGTGGCGCAGGTCGTTTATCACAATTTTTTCGATTTTCGCGCCGAGATTTTCGATAATATTTGCCAGTAAGTCATGTGTCATAGGCCTTGCGGGCTTGATTCCCTTTAGCCGCCTGTCGATAGCAAAAATCTCGACTATTCCAATAACGATGGGAAAACTTCTTTCGCCGTCCTTTTCTTTGAGAACTATTATCTGCTGATCGGACATTTCATTGATGATTATTCGTGATAATTCAGCTTCCACTTCCATTGTTGCACCATTTCAGTAAAAATATTTTCCTGATTAAAACAACGTATAGCTATATTGTACTATAAGTCGGGTAGTTTTAATTAATTATTTTTCCAATTCCGAAAGATGTTTCACTATCGTTTCAAGCTGCTCGGTAAGCTGGAGCAGTTTTTCCCTGGCTTGCGTGACGACTTCGGGTTTGGCTTTACTTACGAAATTTTCGTTGGCAAGTTTTGATTCGGCTGCTTTTTTGGCGTTTTCGACCTGCTCTTTTTGTTTTTTGAGCCTGGCTTTTTCAGCTTCGACATCGATGACATTATGTACAAAAATCTGTATGTCTTCGACAATCGCGGTAGCTGCGTTTTCAGGTTTGGAAATACATTGTCCCGCGCTGAACTTTTTCACATAAGCAGAAAGACAAATCAATTCTGCGTTTTCATTCAGTAAGTTTACAATCGAGCCCTGAGCGTTTGCCGAAACTTCTTCTGCGTTCGCAACATTGTATTTATTCTCAATATCTCTAATTGCACGAACGAGATTTTGTATTAGAACTATATTGTTTTCCACCTGCTGATTTATTAATGACTCATGCAACTGGGGCCATTTTGCTGCTACTAAAGCATCGGAAAGCTGCGCATCTGCAATACC
>CAZMPL010000406.1:0-2954 GCA_964567805.1 uncultured Pirellulales bacterium
CGCGGCTTCCCAAAGATCGGAACGCACGAAGCCCATTAGTTTCACTTTTGGCCGCAGCCAGATATAGTAAGGTTCTTTATCAAATAAAAACATATACAGATCGAATAATTTTTTTGTCAAATCAGATTCAACTGACGGTGACGCGATTATTAAAGGCGCGGAAGGTTCGTTAAACACAACTCTATCACGCCATGCAACCGAAGAAAACGACCTCAAATACCACGGGAAAGGCCAGTAATCATGTCCCGGGAAAATAACTTCGATATACATATCTTTGCCTTTGGGGTCGGCTTTAGCGTAATAATTAATCTTGTCCAATGCCGTATAAATTTCGTTAGTCGGGTGCGCATAAACATAAGGATTATGGCTATCGGCATAATATTTATAATTATTCAAATAAGACAAATAACCAAGATGCGCAGCCGTGATTAGTAATAAAACAGATATTGTCACGCGAGGTACGATTTTATGTGTAAGATTGATAAGAACAGATGCTCCGAATCCCGCCAACAGAATCATGCCATGTAAGAAACTCAACATGCACCATGGAGTTTTATAAGGAATTGCTGAATAAATTACAGTCAAAATTAACGTGTATAAACTGATGAATCTTAGAAAGTTCGCGTCTGCAAAAGAAGTACACTTTTTATTAAATGACGCGAGAAAACCAGCTATCGCTAAAATAATAATTAACGCTTCAGTCCAGACTGGTCCGGTTCCGAACCTGTAAAATATTAATATCTCAAGGTAATAGTACCATGGATGATTATGGATGTCACTTGTACCGGCACGATTGAAATAAGTTTGAAAAGTGAGAATGGAATCAGTGATTCCCTTCATATTGGTAAAAAATGATGAGAAGAACAAAACTGAAACGATGCACGCCGCTATAAGACCTGCCACGAAATGCATTGTTTTTATCTTTTTTACATCTTCTGTTATGTTTGCGTTTTTAGAATGGAAAAGTATCGCCGCCACAAGCGCAAGAAACATCGATCCCAGCGAAATGATAAACGTTTCTTTTGTTGCGTGCATTAATCCAATAAACACACCCGCAAGAATTGCCCAGATGATTTTTCTGTCACGATAGTATCTGTAACCAGTGACAATTGTACCGAAAGTAAAACAGACAAGGAGCATTTCCTGGATATAGTATCTGCTGTAAAAAACCATCGCGGGCGAAATCGCAGTTAGAATCGCGGCAAAAATCGATGCTTTCTGACCAAGCCCATCCGCTATAAGGAAGATAAATAATACAAGCAGTACGCCGCAAATGGCAGGCACGATTCGCAAAGTAAATTCATTTACTTTGACTATCGTATCTTCCGAAGAAATCCACGCGGGAATCAAAGTCAAGTAGTTTAGAGTGGGTCCGTGATATTCGAATGGATCATACCTGTAAACATTTTTTTCGAGCAGCTTGCCGAACTTGATAGCATGAACCGCTTCGTCACCGTGCATTGGGCGCTGTTCGAGCCGCGGCAGGCGCAGCATAAGCGCGGCGATTGTCGCGACCAGGATTAGGACGCAACATTTCTTTGTCATATTATGGTTTTTCTATTTCCCTGCCGTAAACGCTGACTTCAACATAATGATTCAGGTCATCGGTCGAGTTCTTATTACTGTAAAGACGAACATATCGCCCTTTTACTTTTTTAGCGTCAATGAGTTTGCCTTCATTGGTTTCAATATAATTCTTGTCTTTACCTTTACCCAAACCAGAGGAGTTATCATTATCATTATTGAAAATGGTTTTTACATCCATAAGGAAGTCCGGATCGTTCGCAGTCTGAACTACAACATCGAAATAAACTCTCGGCTGCAAATGGTAATGCCAGACAACAATCGCCCAAATTTCGTATTCTTTGCCGAGGTCTATCGTGACATATTGCTTGAGCGGCATTAATTCGACAAAATGTCCATCTGCGGCTGCCTTGTCACCGTCCGTTATATATTTTATCCTGCCTATAATCGGATCGTTATCACTGCTCGTTACAGGCTTATTCAATGAAATAAGCTTCGTATCCGGAGGAGCTAAAAATGGAGGACGCGGCTTGCCAAGAAGTTTTTCAAGATTATCAACTGTGATATCCTGCGGCGTACCTACGAACATGGCGGCCGGCAAATTAATATCAATCGGCTTCCAACCGGTTTTATCAACTGAATTCGCATCTGTATTTTTATCCTGACTTGTCGGAGTAGAAGGCTCATTCGAAAATGCCTTATTGGAATTAAACACTGATATGAGAGCGACAAATAATACAACAAGAGCAATTTTCGAATAATAGCTGAAATTCATTTTAATCATTTTTTCAATCCTAAAATTAATTCTCTATTAAATTTCCAACTGTGCAAAACCACAGAATTTACCAACATGAACAACCTGTTGATCAGTAATATATTACTGATTTGTCATACTGAACTCAAACGAAGCATCTGGCTATCGATACCCAGATTCTTCGTTCCACTCAGAATGACACCCTTCTTTTGTCAGGCCTAAGAACACTATTATGGTAGCCTATTTATATGACGTTGTCAAGGCGACAAATAGTATAATTTCCGCACGTTTTTTTAAATATTTACAGAAGATATTTTGTTAAATCCATGACATTACGTCTTTTACAGCTTTTTTACAGGCATAAAAAAACAGCAGGGAGAAGACCAATCAACTCCCCGCTGCTATAATCAAACTTATTCGGGACTTAATTCTATTTTTTCTCAGTAGAAGCAGTCGCCATTTCTATAACCGGCGGCTGTAATCCAGCTTTGGCGAGGGCAAAGAACAATACCGCACCAACGATGAATGCCATTAGTGGAGCCGCTGGTATGTTTGCAATCTTAACAAGCGGAGCCATACCGACAACAAAACCAACAACCCATGAAATCCAGCCAGCCATATTCCAGCCTTTACGCGGTCCTGACCATTTCTTACCTGAAATGAAGTATTCTACAGT
>CAZMPL010000407.1:0-2952 GCA_964567805.1 uncultured Pirellulales bacterium
GCAGTGTATGCAGTTAAATCGACATTTACGTGTAACTTCAAATGCCACGATTCGTGGTTTTGTTATGGCGATATTCATAATAGATTATTTCAAGCAATCCTCTCTGCACCTTTATATATTTCTTCTACCTTCATTACGACAGCAGCGACTCTTGGATATCTTTCAGGCAGCCACCTTTGGATTTCATCGTACATTGGTCCCTTTTCAAACCTCTCCGATGAGCCTTTTATTTGATAAGAACCTTTGTCACTATTAAGAACGACAAAAGCGATTTTGCCGTTGTTTATGATATTGTCCCTGGTCTTGCAAAGGTAATTATCTGCGATCAATACAGTATTATCATCGATAACTTTCAAATATTTTATGTATATGACATTTGGAATCCCATTCTGATTACAAGTAGCTATGGGAAATATTTCTTGTTGTGATATTGCTTTTTTCACTTCTGCTGTTAATTGTGTCATTCAATTTTCTCCTTTTTTACACCTAAAGCACAGTTATCTGATATTTACTTATATATTTATTTTAGATTATGCTAATGCTTTATAATAAAGCTTCTGATTTTGAGGTACTGCTTCGATTTTACCCTCAGCGGATAATTCTTCTACATATTTAACAACTTCGTTCCGATGAAGACTGAGGCCGGCTGAAATATCTTCAATTGAACAAGGCCTACGCTGCAGAAGTGTAAATATATCTTCTCGTCTGGCAGTAAAATCTTTCTCTTTGTGCACATCCCTGTAATCGGCGATAACTTCCGCTCGTTCATATAATTGCGCGGTTATCTCCTCTAATTGCTTTTTTGAAACCGGCTCGGCAAAATTTTCGGCAGGAGGACGAGTAACCGTGTTTACCTGAACCAGGTCAGGCTGTATATCAGTTATGCAGTTTTTTAGCCTATTTATTTCTGCATCTGTAGTAGTTACTCCGGCTAACAGGAATACCTCTAACCAGTATCGTCCACTATAAACCTTGCGAAAATCCACAAGCCCCTGAAGCATTTTACTGAATGTAATATCCGCATGAGGCCTATTAACATATTGAAACTTAAGGCTGCTTCCAGCATCAAGCGAAGGAACAACCATGTCTGCAAATTTCAAGGCTTCTCTTACTTCCGGCTGCCATAACAGGGAACCATTAGTGAGTACTGCTATCGGTATGTCGGTCATTTCTTTAATTCTGTAAATTAATTCATCAAGTCTAAAAAACAAAGTCGGTTCGCCGGAGCCGGAAAGGGTGATATAATCAGGTTTTGAATGTAAATAATCTTTAAGTTGGTCTATGACGTCCTGTAAGGGTACATATTCTTTTCTTTCTGTTGTTTTGTTCGTAGTTCTGCCTAACTGACAATATATGCAATCATAGCTGCAGGTTTTAAAAGGTACAAGATCAATACCCAGTGATCTCCCCAGCCTTCGGGAAGGTACCGGCCCAAATATGTATTGCTTTTTATTGCTGTTAGGCAAAATATTGTCTGATTGCTTGTTTTCCATAACTGTCTTTTTCAAAATAAATTAATTTACTTCTCCGTTTTCATTTCCATTTCTATATCTAATGGATTATATCTGCTCATACCACTTACTTTGCCATACAGTTTTATTTCTGCATGAGCAATGCCTTTTTTATCAATATATTTTTTTATGTTTGTCGTATAACGGTACAAAACAAGCATATTGTCCATGTCTTCCTGAAGTTTTATAAGAAGATCTTCTTGGCTCAGTCCATAATATTTCTTTTTTGTTCCCTTAAATATAAATGTCCTGTTTTTAAATTCATGTATCAATTGGATTGCTGAATTTATACCGTCACTTTCTTGACAGGTTACGTTTTTTCTTCTTTTTATAAAATCAGTTATAGACATCTATATTCGTTTTTAATAATTATTTATCATTTTTCAATATGAATTCGTCGCTATACTTGCCTGCTATTTTCAAAAAGCTGTAAATACAAATACGGACTTATTTCTATCATAATTTTAAGATTAGTTTATTTGCTTCAACTGAGTTTCAGTTGGTTATTTAGTGTCTCAAATTCATACTCACAAATGTGTCACAATAAACTTTACAGCTTTATGATTTTATAGCCACAGCCATAATTTCAATTAAACCACCTTTAGGTAAAGCTGCAACTTGAAAAGCCGCACGCGACGGGTAAGGATGTGTGAAATACTTCGCATATATTTCGTTCATTGCAGCAAAGTTTTTAATATCGGCAAGAAACACCTGTACTTGTACGACATTTTTCAATGCAAGAGCTTCGGCGAAAAGTATGGACTTTACATTCTCAAGAGCTTGCTGGGTCTGGGATTCTATCCCTCCCTCGACCAGTTGCCCAGTCTTTGGATCAATTCCAAGCTGCCCAGAGACAAACACCATATTACCTGCACAAACAGCCTGTGAATAAGGTCCTATCGCGGCAGGGGCAAATTCAGTTTTGACAACTTTGTGACTATCCATAGATTCATCCTTAAAAAATGTTTTTTAATATTTTATTTGAGTTGCATAACTGCAATCATGGCATTTATATTTTAATGTTGGTATAGTCACTCTCTTTTTCTTTTGAAGGCTTTTGCACAGCGTTTATTTTAGCTTTTAACTCAGATTTAATTTCTATTTTGTCCAATGCCTGTTTCAAATCCTCAAGAAGAATTTCGGTTTTCTCGATTCCTGCGGATAGACGAATAGTATTTGGATTAACTCCAAAAATTGTCCTGCGCTCGGGCGGCATATAAAGCATAGTCGTAAGAAAGGGTATGCAAATGAGTGATTCGGTTGCTCCCAAACTAACAGCATGATAAATCATTTTAAGTTCACTGATAAATTTTTTTGCATCATCCTGGCTGCTGCCTATATCAAATGCCAATATCCCGCCAAAACCATTCTGCATTTGTTTGGAAGCAATAATATGACCAGGATCATCCTTAAGCCCGGGATATTGTACCTTTGAAACCAT
>CAZMPL010000408.1:0-2937 GCA_964567805.1 uncultured Pirellulales bacterium
ATAAAAAAAGTGTTGCCAAATTTTATAGAACCTGATATATAAACAAAATAATTGTATAGTAAGTGTTCACAGAAAAACTTTCATTTGCAGTTTTTCTAAAAAAATGCTTTATTGTCATTCCGCACTTGTTGCGGAATCCAGGAAATAAACGAATATGGATTCCCGCCTGCGCGGGAATGACAAAGTCGTGTTTTGCGTGAATGGTTATTGTTTATATTATTTGAATGTTTTAATTTTTTTTAAGGGAATGTGATATGGGTACCAAGGATAAAGGTAAAAAAGAGCAAAAGAAAAAACCAACGATGAGCATCAAAGAAAAACGAAAATTAAAACAAGAGAAAAAGAATAAATAATTATCGTTTGGATAGCAGCGAAAAATTCAGCCCTGAGCGAAAAGGTATAAACTATTTTCTCTTATTTATAGCAGAATGTTTCACCGCTGAGTTCGCTGAGAACGCAGAGATACTTGCAAAAAAATAGATATTATTTCTCTGCGTGCTCGGTGATCACTGCGGTTAATATTTATTTCTTTTTTGCTTTTTTGTCTGGCTTCGGCGGCTTTTCTTTCTTCGGTTTAGGAGCCTTTTCCTTTTTGACTTTCGGTGCTTTTTCCTTCTTTTCTTTCACCTTTTTCTCTTTCGCGACAGGTGACTTTTTCTCGCCGGTAAGCATGAACGCCGCTGCGGCTATAATCGCTGTTATTGCTGCAAGGCCGCCCATGATAAACCAGATGAAATCCTGTACAGTTGTCAAAATCGAAGGTAATATTCCCCTGAGTCCTCCCAATGTCACGATAGCGCCGTATAGTACCGCGACTATAGGAACGAAGAGTAACAAGCCGAGCGTATTGCTTTGTGAATCCGGCTGTACTTCAGCGGCTCCAACTCCAAGAGCGATTGCGGGTCCGTCTGCAAACTGAGGTGAAAGAGCTTCCGGCTCTGCGGGCATTCCGGCGTCGAGTTCAGGTTCCTTTGGTTCTGAAAGGCCCGGCTCTTTGCTTTCTTCAGTATAGATTTCGTCGAGAATTCCGCCCAGCGAAGTATCGTCCGCCTGGAGTGACAAGTCGAGCAGGCCTGAGCCGCTGCCGAGATTATCGAGACTTACTTCGTCGTCCAGATTTCCGAGTCCGGTTGAGCCTGCTTTTGTCCCGTCAAGGATTACCGTGTCGGCCATTGTATCGTCGGTTACGTCGTATTCTTTATTGTCCGACAATCCGAGAATGCTTGTTCCCTGTCCGACGAGAGCAGTGTCACCATCAGTTAAATCGTTAATATCAGCGGGTGCACCGGTTTCCGGAGCGAGCATAATATCACTCAAACTGTCTTGTGCGGAAATTTCTTCAGATTCTGAATTTTCTTCGGGAATTTCCGTGATTGCGGTGTCGGCGTTGAAGTCGATAAACTCATCTTCCGGTATTTTCGCCGCTTCTTGTTCGGGCTCGAGTGTAAGAGGTTCCTCTTCGACAGCCTCCGGCTCGGGTTCTTCGGAAGTGAATTCAGGGATATCCATTTCCTCGACAACTTCCGATTCGGATTCTTCGGGAGCCAGTTCGAGAATTTCGGTATCATCGTGAATTTCGAGAGGAGCTTCGTCGGAAAGTCCGGAAACATCTTCGTTTTGAATTAATGCATCGACTTCATCGATTTTGAAAAGGATATTAGGACCGTCACGGAATTCTCGCAGCGTGCCGTCTTTGATTAATTTTTTGACTTCATCTTTGGATTTGCTGAGTTTTTCCGCGGCTTCTTCTAATGAATAAAACATTCCTGACATAAATCACCTTTTCTCCAAAATCATACTGTGCAACGGATAGGGATAATACCCCCCTGAATACAGCTATATTGTACTATAAACTGGGCAAAATAGCAACCTTCTTTCGCGGTTTATAGCATTAAAATGTACTTTTTTGACTGAATTTCGTGTAAAAAAGCCGAAAATATATACGGAATGTTTTTTACAAACATTTTACAAACCTTTGTGTACGTTATAGTCTATAATATACAGAGAATACAGTAGTCAGAATACAGAAGATTTATCCGCCGAGGCGGACAGGATACAGTATGGAATCGAATGCAAAAATACTTGTAGTTGAAGACGAACAAAATATCCGGACGGCGTTAGTGGATTTTCTCGAATATCATGGTTTCGAGGCCTCAGTAGCGGTTGACGGCCTCGAAGCCGAGAGGATTGTCGCCGAACGCAGTTTCGATTTGATACTGCTCGACCTGATGCTCCCGAAAATAAGCGGCGAGCAGCTTTGTACGAAATGGCGGCGTGAAGGTTTGCAGACTCCTATTATGATGCTCACCGCGAAAGGCCTGGAAAAGGAACGCATAGCGGGCCTGAACCTCGGCGCGGACGACTATATTACGAAACCGTTTTCGCTGGAAGAATTGCTCGCGAGAATAAATGCTGTATTGCGGCGAATGGATCCGACTCGAAAAGTAGGTCAGAAGTTTCAGTTCGGTGACATGGAAATTGACATTACGTCACTGATTGCAAGACGCAATAAACATGAAATTGAAATCAGCAAACGCGAAGCGGAAATTATTCAATATCTTGCGGCGAATCCGAACAGGGTAATCAGCAGGGAAGAGTTGTACAAAGAAGTCTGGCACGAGACAATGACAGACCTGGGCACGAGGACGATGGATATGCACATTGCCAAGCTCAGGGGTAAAATCGAGCTTGATTCGAATGAGCCGCAGATTATTAAAACCGTTCGCGGTGTGGGTTATAAGTATGAGCAGGTATAATGCGAAGTTCAAAGTATTTAAAATGGATTCCCGCCTGCGTGGGAATGACATGGTGATGTTCGCGGTGTGGGTTATAAGTATGAAAACAATAAGTCATAAAGCAGGTTTGAAAAATTATGTATAGAAGGCTTATTATATTATCGGTGATTATTGTCGCGGCTCTCGGCGGATTGTGCTGGCT
>CAZMPL010000409.1:0-2924 GCA_964567805.1 uncultured Pirellulales bacterium
TTCGATATCCAGCTTTTTGTTATTAAGATCAATTGTCATATCATTTCTCCATCAAATTAGGTTGCCATTCTTTAATTATCGGTTCTTCAGACTTGAAAGGTATTTCACCGGCAGGATAGAATTCGATTTTTCCTTTCAGTGAGCCATTATCCAGGATCGCTTCGCCAATCAACCATCCTGATTCTTTTGTCATTACAAAACCACCTTGTTCTGTACCACCAATTAGTAATGTGAAGTAGAAGCCTCCGCCAAAATCGTAGAAATCAGTGACAGGTAAGATTTTTGTATCCTGATAATTAGCAATTAACTTTCCATTTTGACGTTCTATATTCAGTTTCACAGAACGCTCTCCGGTTGCGCACGGCCATTCCCATGTTCCGGTATAATCAACTTTTCCTCGTTTCGCTTTCCATGTATATTCTTTATTCTTGCCTTCTTGAGTTATTATTATTTTCCCACTCATTTTATTTTCATAGATATGTCCGTCGAATCTTAGTTGTTTCGGGCCATAAGGAAAATTCTTGTGATGACACCAAAACCTTATTTGACTTCCCCAAAGGTCAACCTGCGTTACACCTTCCAGTTTATTTTCATCTGAAAGTTCGAATGTCCCGTGGACTTCTGAAAGGTTCTGATGTAAGATTATTTTTAATTCCTGTGGTCCTTGTTCAGTTTGAATCTCTCCATGCCAGATGCCCGCAACATGAGCAGGTACTACCCACATAAACATTTTGTCACCTGCATCCGGCGCTATTTCGTTTCTGATATAATCGGGAACGTGAGAATTTCCTGAAAATACGTACTCACCTGTACCATACATTCCCAGGGAAATTGTATGTACTGTAAATTCTTTAACTGCTTGCCATTCACCCATACTGAATTGATGAGAAACTATTCGTGCCCCCGGTTTGAGAGTAGAAAATAATTTCGGTCGGAGTTGTATATTTGGTGCATGGCCAATAAACAGATTAACAACGCTGGCTTCGCTAAAGTCGGAGGTAAATAAATCGCCCTGAATAAATTTGACCTTGTTGTTGACTTCCGCCTTTTCTGCGTTCTTCCTGCTTTCCTTGATTAAGTTGGGATCAATCTCGATACCAACCGCTTTTTGCGCATTAAAATCACGAGCCGCAGCTATTACAATACGTCCATCACCTGAACCGAGATCATAAACAATGTCACTCTTGTTTACATCCGCTAACCAGAGCATGTCCTGGACTGTATCACTGCGCGTAGCTACATATTGAATAGTTGGCTTAGAAGAGTTATTGTGAGTTTCTGCACCAAGGTTAGAAACTTTAGAGCAACTTGATAAAATTAAAACAAAGACAACAATTAAAACTTTACCTGAAAAAACAAATACTTTTTTCATAGCCTGAATCTCCCTCAGGGAATTGTCGGGATATAGCCGCTTGATAATCTATGCAATACTTCTCCTGCGTGATGGACTACTAAAATTCCTTCGTCTTCTCTGTTCTCATAATCTGCAATATCAATATCATCAGGATTCAAATATCCCAAATTGATTTTCTCGCATCTTTCTCTTGGTATACTTGTAGCGAGCATTACATTTACTCGCGGCTTTTCCACGCCGTCTATGAATGTCCCGATACCTCTAACGTGTGTCGAATGAGCGAGAATTCCTCGTGGTATATCTTTAAATTTATCCATTTGTTTGAGGAAATAATCGCGAGTGTGGTAGCCGATTTTGTCCAACCATTTCGCGTGCGAGTATGAAACTTCCGTGATATGCGGTGCATATATAATCAGCGTGCCGCCATCTTCGACAATCGGCTCGAGTTTATACATGACTTTGCCCGCGGTCCAGATATCATCGTACATTTCCGGCGCAATTCCGAGAATTGTATTGTATGGTTTGTCTTTATATATAATATGAACCTTATCGGATAAATCCGCGGCTTTTTCCCATGCTTCTAGCGGTTCGCCAATAAAGATTCCTTTGAGTTTATTTTCCAAAGCGACAATCGCGAATAATTTCCTGGGAAGCGGAATTAAAGACGCCGATTTTTCCACGACCTTTCTTGTCGCTGTCCATTTTGTACCGTTTATGTGCGGATTTGTAATTACCGCGCCGAGCCAGTGGAAGAAATGAATTATTTCGTCACCGGCGATTCCCGGGAATAAATATTTATGCCCACCGGAAAAGCCGACAACCTCATGTGGAAAAACGGGACCGAGTATGAAAAATTCATCATAATCGAAAATCAGCTTATTAATTTTGACATCAACTTCTTCGCGGAACAAGCCGTTGCTGAGACTTTCAATTTCATCTGCGGTTATTTTACCTACGGAAATAAAAGATTCGGGCTTTTCCCATTCATGGTTGAAAAATTTTACGGACGCATATTTAGTTTTCCGTTCTTCTGTTGTGATATTCAATCTCGTGCAAAACTGTTTTTCGCTCATCGGCTGATGAGTTCCCAGCGCTACGAGGCAATCGAGTGCTTTTGTTTTGCTTTTTATATTTTCAAAAATAATTTTGAATATGTCACCGATAGGTCCCGAACGTGAATTGTCGGGAATTATCAGCAAGATTCGTTTGCCTGTATAGTCATTTTTTGAAAAGAAAGTACCTATTGCTTCGCGAACCTGTTCGATTGAAACGGTTCCATTTTTATTTTGTTTTTCTATAATCATAATTTCGTATTGGGTATTTTGTAGCATGGGCTTCCAGCCCATGCATTCTCGGGCAAGATGCCCGTGCCACATTTATTTTTGCCACGGCGGCAGTTCAGGTAAATATGAATCGAATTCTTCGATAACTTTCTTTTCATATGCGCCTGCATACTGGCCTTTGATAAACCTGTCGAATGCTTCATCGTGGAAACGTTTCCATGACTGTATTTCATTGCCGGGATTTATCGGGTAAAACAAAGCATTGTTAGCTTTCGCCGCTTTCATGT
>CAZMPL010000410.1:0-2912 GCA_964567805.1 uncultured Pirellulales bacterium
GCCTGTGATGTCACCGACGTTTTCCGAAGGAACTGTAACCTCGATATCTACTATAGGCTCAAGCAGAACGGGTTTTGCTTTTTTCAGCGCGTCGAGAAATGCGCCTTTGCCCGCTGCACGGAAAGCGACTTCCTTCGAATCTACCGGGTGATACTTTCCATCATAAACGGATACCACAACATCCTGCATTGGGAAACCCGCGATGAATCCTTTATCCATTATATCATGTATTCCTTTTAGAATAGCCGGTTCGAACTGTCCCGGGATTGAGCCGCCGAAAATGTCCCATCTGTAAACCAGAGATGGGTCGGAATTGCGTTCAGCAGGTTCAACGCGAAGATAAACTTCACCGAACTGGCCGGCTCCGCCGCTCTGCTTTTTGTGACGATGATGGCCTTCTGCTTTCGCGGTGATTGTCTCACGGTATGGTATTTTCGGTTCTTTTGTAGTGACTGAAAGTTTGAAGCGATTGTGCATTTTCTCAAGCGTGACACGCAAGTGCAAATCGCCGAGGCCGCTTGCGACCAATTCGTGAGTCTGGATGTCTCTGCTTGTTCTGAAGCAGGGGTCTTCTTCGCAAATTCTTTCCAGGGCGCTTCCGATTTTCTGTTCGTCACCTCTCGAAGCGGGTTCGAGTGCCAGGGAATACATTGGCTGAGGTACAGGCGGCATTTCGAATTTGCCTGAAACTTTGCCGTCGTGGATGAGGTCGCCCATTCTCAAATCCTCGATTTTTGCCAGTGTAATAATATCTCCGGCCTGACCGTCCGGTATTTCGGAATTTTCAGCGCCTAATGATTTGAGTATATGGCCGGGCCTTACACCTTTTTTCTCATCATTTCGTATCATGTTGGAGTCTGATTTTAATGTTCCGCTGAAAATGCGAATTGATGAGTATTTCATATTTGAGCGTGGATCGAATCCGACTCGGAAAACCAATCCCGCCAGAGGGCCTGATGGGTCGGCTTTTAATTCTATTTCTTTGTCACCATCTTTGAGTTTCGCGGGTTTTGCCTGTACCGGCGAAGGTGAATATTTTACTATAATATCCAGAAGTTCCTGGATGCCGAGTTCTTTTCTCGAGTTTGTAAAAACTATCGGAACTACAGTGCCTTTTATAAGGGCTTGTACGAATACGCCTGAAATCTTATCCTTTGAAATTTCTTCGGAGGCAAGATAGCTTTCCATAAGTTCGTCATCGGCTTCGACAACGCTCTCGATTAAGTCAGTATGAGCTTGTGCGGCACTGCCTAATGGTGAATCTCCGGTTTCGTTTTCAATACAATCGATAATCGAGTTTCTATCCTGACTTGGGAGATTGGCACAGCGGCATTGAGTACCGAATGTTTCCTGTATATTGCTGATTAGCTCGGAATATTCGACATTTTCCGCGTCAATTTTATTGATTACAATAATTTTCGGAAGGCCGGCTTTAGTTGCCAGTTCGAATAATTTACGTGTGTTTGTTTCCACTCCGGCTGAGGCGCTGATTACTATTACAGCAGTTTCGGCCGCCGGTATCGATTTGATTGCGGGCCCTATAAAATCAGGTGAACCTGGAGTGTCAATGATATTTATCAGGGTATCTGCATATTGAGTATTTACTACAGATGAGAGAATCGAGTGCTGATGTTCCTTCTCTTCATCATAGTAGTCGCAAATACTTGTTTTTTCGTCAACGCTTCCCAATCGATTGGATTTGCCTGTCTTATGAAGTATTGCTTCTGCTAAAGATGTCTTACCGCTTCCGCCGTGTCCCAAGAGGACGATGTTGCGAATTTTGTCAATATTGGCCACGATTTAGCCTCCAATAATGCCTGTTTATAATTATTTTTAATTCAACGCAAAAATTAAATATACTTTATACAACATCAATCACATGGAGGACAAGAGATTTTTCCAGAAATTCAGGTTCAATCCAATCTTTTTCTTGACAGAATCGGGATATATTTGGTATAAATAAATATAGAGGCGTTTTTATCGGTGTTAATTTCGTAAACTTGAAGTTTAACACATTTAGAGATTATTGAGCGGAATAAAGCCGATATAACGATATTTGGAAATATTTAGAAAACTATGATTTTTAGTTTTCAGAACTAAGGTATATCGTATGTTTTTTTGGTATAAAATCGTAATATACAATAACTTATGATTTTATTGTTCTATAATTTCATTTGAGGAAGGAGGCATTATCGAGCATTTGATTAATCCTGGGTAAAAAAGGGGATTTTATACTTGGGAAAGGCCGTATATTTTAATTATTATATCAAAAATGAAATTAATCTTTCCGCTTTAGAAAAAAGGAGAAGTGTTATGTGTAAAAAAATATTTCCATTAATGCTTGTACTGCTTTTTGTTCTTGTTTCATCAGTTCAAGCCAAAACTATTGTTTGGGTTACACGGGCCTGGGACTATAATAATGATGGGATTAATGACTCTCAGGTATGGAGTGATAAGCTAAAAGCCGAAGGTTATGACGTAGATTTTCAACCCGGACATTGGGAAGCTCTAAATGCAACTCTTAAGAGTGAGCTCGATGCAGCGGATTTGGTAATCGTCAGTTGCACAACTCAGAGCGGCGATTACGCATCAAATACTGACGAAATCACACTTTGGAACTCTGTTTCTGCTCCAATAATTCTCTGTAGTCCTTATATTGCCAGGCAAGCATCCGGTACTGCCAGCCGTTGGCAATGGATCAATTATAGTGAAGCAACGCTTATTCATAATAATGGTGACGATGGTTCACCACTTATGCAGGTCGTTAAGACAGATCATCCCATTTTCCGTGGAATAACGCTGGATACAGGTAATAAACTCCATTTTTTGGATGAAACTGTAGATACCGGCCATGCGACGTTTCTTCCAGTCAACAATGCGGGAAATGGTACACTGATTGCCAAAACAGTAAA
>CAZMPL010000411.1:0-2902 GCA_964567805.1 uncultured Pirellulales bacterium
CTGCGGTGCCGGGAATCTCGCGTTTGCTGCTTCGCGTCATTTTCTCAATTGCGGTACGCGTGTTACCCCAGCCTCCGATATTCCACCAGTATAGGTTTTTACTGTCTTGTGCCGCGAAGATAATTAAGAAGCCCTCTGTTCCTTCCGTACGCCTGGCTTTAAGAGTATAAGTGTAGTCGGCCCATGTGTTCTGGCCATAGATAATCTGGGAGTTGATAGTTCGGCTTGTCTGTATAAGAATGCCGCTTTCACCAGCCCATTCACCGCCGCTTTTCTGCCAGCCTTCAATGTCTTGATAAAGATTCGGTTGGAATAGAATCTTACCGTCGCCGGTTTGTATGAGAATATCTTTAAACTCGGCTTTCGTATCCCATGTGCCCATTCCTATGCCGCCTTGCAGTTTCGATTCTTCTAATGCGCTCACGGAATCAAGTGTCACTGTCGGTCTCGGGTTTGGATTTCCACGACCTGCCGCCGGTTGAATATTTGCAAAAAAAATGGATGTTAACAAAATTAAAACATATATAAACCGAATCGATGAAATTGAATTGTTCCTGCCGCACATTAATAATCCCTTTCAGAACTGATATTTCCCATACGATACGCTTCAAATATAATTTAAAAATGTAACAACTCCAGCTTTTTAATTGCAGCTGGAGCCTGAGAAAAGCAATAACAAAATTAAGGATTCAGTTATTATATCAAATATTTTGATAGTATATAGTATTTCAAAATAATTTTGGCAATATTTTGATAGCATAAAAAAAGCCGGCTTATTCACGAGCCGGCTTTTTATGTATATGAGATTAAAATTAACTTTATTCAGCAGGACTAAGTCTAAAGAGGGCTACGTCGTGTGAAACTACTTTGCCTGAGTAATTGTCTTTCGTCGTTCCCAAATCTTTTTTCGCCCATAAGTCACGCACTTTATATGTTTTACCAGCCAGGACTTCAAGGTCGCTCCATGCAAGTGACATATCCGCATCTTCGAGTGTGTCATTCAGCATGCAGACCGCCCAATCGCCATTTGAGAGTTCCTTTACCCAGACTTCTTTACCTTCTACGTCAATAACGCGATAACCCTGTTTGCCGAGCGGGTCCTGGTCGAGTGCGATGACTTCTTTATCGGTTAGAACTTTAAGAATATCATCGGTCATAATTCTCAGGTCATTTCCCATCATTAACGGAGCCGCTAACATACACCAGAAACTGAAATGTGCTCTTGATTCGGCGTATGTTAAGCCGCGTGTTCCCACTTCAAGCATATCCGGATCGTTCCAGTGGTCAGGACCGGCGTATTGTTCGAGTTTAAGTTCAGCCTGTCTGTCGAGAATGTCTTTCCAACCATTATTATAACCGGCTTTTCCTCCGGTATTGTACGTGTATCTTGATGCGATATCACCTGTAGTTCTCCAAAGTTGCGCGATTGGAGCCGCGAATTCCCATGGATTATTTTTCCCCCATTCGCACATACTTAAAATCATTGGTCTTCCAGCGGCTAAGAGGGCACTTCCGAACGTTTTATATGTTTCCTGCGCATTGGCGGTACTTGTATTGCACCAGTCATATTTTACATAATCGACTCCCCATGAAGCGTATAATCTTGCGTCTTCATATTCATGGCCTCGACCGCCGGGGAAACCTGCACATGTTTTTGTTCCGGCACAGTTATAAATACCGAATTTTAAGCCTAAGCCGTGAATGTAATCAGCGAGAGCTTTCATGCCGCTTGGAAATTTCTGAGGATCCGGAACGAGTTGACCGTTGGCGTCTCTTTCCATTGTCATCCAGCAGTCATCGATAACTACATATTGATAACCAGCGTCTTTCAGGCCGCTATCTGCGATTATTTTTGCGGTTTCTTTTATTAATGTTTCATTGATATTCCTCTGGAAAGTGTTCCATGTGTTCCAGCCCATAGGGGGGGTAAGTGCCAAACCCTGATATTTATAAATCTGCTGCTGTCCTCTGCGGCCACCGCCGAAACCAGCTGCTCCTGAACCCATTCCTGCGCGAGCTCCTCTGCGAGCACCTGTACCACCAGTATCAGCCGTGCCGGGAGTGGCTATTCCGCCTCGGTTGTTTCTACGTAAGCCTGCGTCTCCTCCGGGTGAGGCTGTATTTGCATCCTGAGCCAGTGCTATCGTTGTTAAGCAAAGAATTGATAAAATCACGAACTTTCTCATTGTAATACTCCTAAGATATTGTTTTTTTCCGTTTATAAAATTAATGTTGAACAGAGAAATTTTATCATTAATAAAATATTGGACAAAACCTCCAATAATGTGTAATAGTATATTCGTAAATCGAGGATATTATTGTACTTTTACAAATGAATTATTGCAAATGTAAATAGTGTGAGAAAAGGGCGATTTAGCGAGAAAAAAATATATTTTTTCTGTTGACATATTTTGTGATTTCAGCTAATATATGCATATTGAGATTTGTTCCCACGCCCCTGTGGTTATCTCGCTTTTTCCTCTCTCCCTCCGCTACACAGGGGCTTTTTTTTTATTTCATGGCGCTATTCAATAATTTTTTTATTTTTTTACATTGACGGTTCATATTATTTTTGTTATAAATAATTAATACAGGTATTGTGGTCTAAATGTATTATATGGATCATATATCCAGTAATTCACATAAGTCTTTGTATAAATGATAGTTATGGAGAAAAAGGGATTTTGGTTAGGAAAAAGACTTTTTTCTTCTTATTAAATCCTATAATAAAAGGAAATTATTAATTTGAAGGGGTATGTGTATGAATTATTCATCTCTTAAAGTGAAACGATCAGGCTTTACTCTCATCGAATTGCTGGTAGTAATCGCTATCATTGCGGTATTGATGGGCATTTTAATGCCTGCTTTGCAAAGAGTAAAAGATCAGGCCAAAGAAATGGGC
>CAZMPL010000412.1:0-2899 GCA_964567805.1 uncultured Pirellulales bacterium
AACATATTGTATTCCCGGTCCATTTGGTGCAGGCAAAACTGTTTTGCAGCAAATTACATCACGTCACGCTCATGTTGACATTGTAATAATCACAGCATGCGGCGAACGTGCCGGTGAAGTCGTAGATACGATTCGCGAATTCCCGGAATTGCAGGACCCTCGTACCGGCCGCAGTTTGATGGAACGAACAATTATCATTTGTAATACATCCGCCATGCCTGTCGCCGCTCGTGACGCATCCGTATATACCGGCATGACACTTGCCGAGTATTACAGGCAAATGGGATTAAATGTTCTTCTTCTGGCCGATTCGACCAGTCGATGGGCACAGGCTATGCGTGAAATTTCAGGACGATTGGAAGAAATTCCCGGCGAAGAAGCTTTCCCGGCATATCTCGAAAGTAGAATCGCGAGTTTCTACGAAAGAGCGGGAGCAATTGAACTTCGCGATAAACGTATCGCGTCTGTCACTATAGGCGGAACTGTAAGCCCCGCCGGCGGAAACTTCGACGAGCCGGTAACACAGGCAACTCTGAAAGTCGTCGGCGCATTCCACGGTTTAAGCCGTGCAAGAAGCGACGCAAGAAGATACCCTGCTATCGACCCGCTTGAAAGCTGGAGCAAATATAAAGGTATTATCGATCAGAAAAAAGTTGCGAGAATAAACCAGATTTTGAAACGCGGCGATGAAATTCACCAGATGATGACCGTCGTCGGCGAAGAAGGTACTCCAATCGATGATTTTACTACAATGCTTAAAGCGGAATTTTTCGATTCAGCTTATTTACAGCAGAATGCTTTCGATGATATTGACGCGGCAACATCCGTTGACCGTCAGAAATTCGTATTCGATAAAATACTCGATGTGATTGAGACTGATTTTGATTTTAAGAATAAAGATGAAGCTCGTCACTGTATGAAAAAAATAAGCAGCTTGTTCATTAACTGGAACTATGCTCCATGGGATGAAAGTGTTATTCCAGAATCCGAAAGACTGGATGAAAAGACAATCAAGTCCGTTCACGGAGCAAAAGAAGATACTGAACGTGGTAACTTCAAAGTTATACTTAAGCAAATTGACGATTATATCAAGTCTCTGATTGACGGTTCCAAAAATTCAGAACAGGATAAAAAGCTTCAGGAAACTAAAGCATAAGACTCAGATTTTTCAGTAATAAATTTTATAAATAAATATCTTGAAAAAAAGAAAACATATTAAGGCGATTAATAATGAGAACATATTTTGATGAAATTTCGAAAATTGCCGGTAACGTAGTAACCGTTAAAGCAACTGGTATTGGTTATGACGAACTGGCAGTGATTACATCAAAGCACAACTCGTCATTGGCACAGGTTATTCGTCTGGAAGATGACCAGGTAAGTCTCCAGATATTCGGCGGTACAGAAGGTGTATCGACCGGTGATAAAATTCGATTCCTTGGCCATTCCTTCAGAGTACCGTTTACCGATGATTTGCTTGGAAGAGTTTTTGACGGCTCAGGACGTCCGAGAGATGGAAGGCCGGAAGTAAAATCTGAAACTGTTGAAATCGGCTCACCTGCGGTTAATCCTACAAAACGCAAGGTTCCCGGGAAAATGATTCAGACACGTATTCCGATGATTGATATTTTCAATACACTCGTCGGTTCCCAAAAACTTCCGATTTTCTCCAAAGCCGGTGAACCATACAACGATTTGCTCGCAAGAGTAGGAATGCAGGCTAACGCGGATGTAATTATTCTCGGCGGCATGGGATTACGTCACGATGACTATTTAACATTCCGTCATCGTTTCGACGAAGCCGGTGTTCTCGGAAGAACAATCATGTTTATTCATACCGCAGCGGACCCGGTTGTAGAATGCCTCCTGATTCCGGATTTGGCGTTGGCAATTGGCGAGCAATATGCGTTACAAGGCAAAGATGTGCTTGTTCTGCTTACGGATATGACTTCGTTCTCAGACGCGTTAAAAGAAATCGCAATTACAATGGAACAGGTACCATCGAACCGAGGTTACCCTGGTGACTTATATACACAGTTAGCCAGACGTTACGAAAAAGCGGTTGACTTTGACGGCGCGGGCTCAATGACCCTGCTCGCCTGTGTCACCATGCCCGGCGACGATGTCACTCACCCCGTTCCTGATAATACAGGCTATATTACAGAAGGCCAGCTATATCTCCGTAACGGACGTATCGAGCCATTCGGTTCACTTTCCCGTTTGAAACAGCTGGTTAACGGCAAGACACGTGATGACCATCGTATTATTATGAACGCATGTATCCAGCTTTATGCTCAATGCGACGAAAGCCGCGAAAAGAGAGAAATGGGCTTCGAATTATCAGAATGGGACGAAAGACTGATTCAATACGGTGAATTGTTCGAAGCGAAGATTATGAACCTGAACCTTAATATTCAGCTTTTCGACGCTCTCGATGAATGCTGGAAAATTCTCGCCGAATGCTTCAGGCCGGAAGAAACCGGTATTCGTGACGCGATTATTCAAAAACACTGGCCTAAAAAAGTTTTGCAGGAAGAAACTGCGGAAACAGCAAAGGCATAATATATAAAAAGGTACAGAGTTCCGAGTACCCAGTACTGAGTACTCGGAACTAAGAACTATATTAGTTATGGCCAAAAAGAAAATAAAATTTACTCGAACGGAACTCAAGCAGCAGCGTGACGCGTTAGCTCGATTCAAACGCTATTTACCAACGCTCAAGCTCAAAGAGCAGCAGGTCCAAAGCTCTATAGTACAAACTCGCCAGCTTTATAAAAAAGCTCAGGATGACGTCGATGCTACAGGACGCGGAATCGCGGCTTACGATGGTTTATTCAATGATGCAGCCGGTACAAATTTCAAGAAATATGCGTCATCTGAATCCATAAGAACATCGAAA
>CAZMPL010000413.1:0-2885 GCA_964567805.1 uncultured Pirellulales bacterium
GAAAAACTTGACAGCCTGGTCGGTCTGGATGGGATCAAGGAACGCATCTACGAGCTGGCTGCCTGGCTGTCGTTTCAGAAACAACGCGCGGAGAGCCTTGGGATGGCGCAAGATCCCCCCATGCTGCACTTCCTGTTTTCTGGCAACCTGCAATACAAAAAATACAAACAATAAATATATATATTTTTTTAATCTGGGGACACCTTACTAATTTCTGTTTATCAAATTAAGTTACCTATTTCCAAATTCTGCACTTTGTGCCTGTCAGCATCTTGTAAAAGGTAAGCCCGCCGGAAAACCTTTACATAAGACTCTAATATATCCTTAATAAAAACAAATGCTATTTTATAGTTTCTCAATCTGATATGCAACAAAATTAAATAGGATATAGGATATGGCGTTTAGGGGATAGCAAAAATAGTTGCGCCTTGCGCAGTATTTTGTTTAAATAATTTGGCGGGAGAATTTAATAGTCTATTCTCGCATAAACTTGCTCTCAAGTTTATCCTTTTCCCTGCCTGGTGCTTCTTGTGGTCTAATAAGCTTTGCAACATTTCTCTGTAGTCTTTGTTCAGCATTAAAAAAAATAAGACAGTCCCCCCACGGGCTCCATGGGAGATAATAAGATAAACAAGAAATAATATCCTGAAAATCCTGTAAATTTATGCCATAGGTATTCTGTCAAAATAATAGCCGCAAAATTCACTCGTCACGGCGAAGGCCGCAGCCGCAGCAGGACAAGAGTAACAAAACAAATTAATTATTTTATGTGTATTTTGAGCTTTTTCGTGGCAATTATAATCCTGTTATGATTTTTTCACAGACTTCTTCCTGTGAAAGGTTTGCGGCATGGATAGTGACATCGGCGTATTGCCTGTATAATTTTAGTCTTTCCTCGAACAGTTCGGCAAAGCTCTGATCCGGCGGTTTTGCCAGGCCCCTGCTCTTATAATCACTAACCCTTGATTCGAGAGTATGTAAATCTACATCGATAAAAACTATTATTCCATTCGACTTCAAGTGCTCCATGGCTTTCGGGCCGTAAACGGCGCTGCCGCCGGTGGCGATTATGTGATTCCGGCAGTTCAGGGCCAGCAATTCTTTTTCTTCAATTTGCCGTAACACAATGTAACCATCATGATCCACAATGTCCTGTAAGGCTCGCCCCTGAGAGACCTGTATCAAGACATCCGTGTCGATGAAATCCCGTGAGGTCATCTTTGCCAGGATAATACCCACGGTACTCTTACCCGATCCGGGCATTCCAATCAATACGATGTTGGTTTCCTGTGTTAGATACATGATTCTTTTAAGCTTTCACGGAAAAACATTCATTTTCTGGATTTTTTAATAAAAAACACATGATTGTCATTCCACACTTTTTGCGAAATCTATAAAACAAACGAATATGGATTCCCGCCTCCGCGGGAATGACAAAGTCGTATTATACGTGAACGGCTAAGTCTTTTTTAATTTCTCATACTCGTAACCGGCGCGGGCATTCTCCCTCCCCGGTTTAAAAAATTCTTTGACGAAAATGGAACCACTTCCATGATGGGCGCTTCGCCCAGGAGTCCTCCATAATTAACGGACTGTCCGGCTTTTTTCCCTGGTACCGGGATGACTCTCACGGCTGTGGTCTTATTGTTGATGATCCCTATGGCCAGTTCGTCTGCAATCATGGCATTAATGGTCTCAGCCGGTGTATCTCCGGGTATGGCGAACATGTCCATTCCTACGGAGCACACCGAAGTCATAGCTTCCAGTTTAGCAAGACTAAGCGCACCACACTTTACGGCTTCGATCATTCCCGAATCTTCGCTTATTGGAATAAAGGTTCCGCTTAATCCACCCACGTTGCCGCTGGCCATGGCGCCGCCTTTTTTGACCGCGTCCATGAGTAATGCAATGGCAAGAGTTGTCCCATGAGCGCCGACTGCTTCAATCCCGAATGCTTTTATGATATCAGCCACCGAGTCACCCTTGGCCGTAGTGGGTGCCAGCGAAATGTCCACAATGCCAAATGGAATATTGAGCATTTGCGACAACTCACGACCAATGAGTTCGCCACATCGAGTAATCTTAAAGACTGTTCTCTTGATGATTTCGGATAACTGGGTCAGGTCGCAATTTTTATTCTTTTCCACTACGCTGTAAACGACACCGGGACCGCTCACACCAATGTTCAGTGACATATCAGGTTCTCCAATACCGTGATAGGCACCAGCCATAAAGGGATTATCCTCAGGCGCATTGGCAAAGACTACAAATTTCGCGCATCCGATAGCATCCTTTGTCTTCGATGCGGTCTCCTTGAGCATACTGCCAATCATGTTGATGGCATCCAGGTTCATGCCGGCTACGTTGGTTCCTACATTCAGGAACGAGCATATGTGTTCTGTTGCGGCTAATACGTCCGGCAGAGATTCTATCAAAACCTTGTCAGATCGGGTTAATCCTTTGTGGACCAGGGCGCCGAATCCACCGATAAAGTCTATGTCGGAATCTGCCGCGGCACGATCCAACGTTTTTGCCATGCCCACATATTTTTCCCGGGTGCAATGGGTTTCCATGATGAGACTAACCGGAGTAATGGATATCCGTTTGTTTATGATAGGTATGCCGTACTTCGATTCGAGTTTTTCCGCCGCTTGAACCAGGTGTTTGGCGTTACTTTGAATCTTGTCGTAAACATTGTCGGTAAATTTATTGAAGTCGTTATCAATACAGTCCTTGAGGTTTATCCCGAGGGTGGTTGTCCGGATATCAAGATTCTGATTAAGAATCATGCTGGCGGTTTCAAATACTTCTTCTACAGATATGGACATGTTTTATACCCTGTGCATCATTTTAAAAATATTTTCATGCTGGATCTGAATCTTTAA
>CAZMPL010000414.1:0-2861 GCA_964567805.1 uncultured Pirellulales bacterium
GTACCTGCAGGACCTGCTATAAATGTATCCATGATGGATATGGGCAACAGGTTCAGAATGCTTATCAATCCATGCAAGGTAGTCGAGCCAGATGAAGATTTACCAAAATTACCGGTCGCCAGAGTAGTCTGGCAGCCCGAGCCGAATCTCAAAGTAGCCGCTGGCGCCTGGATTCTCGGAGGCGGTGCTCATCATACCGGTTTCAGTACGGCTCTTACCGCTGAACATATGGTTGATTTCGCTGAAATGGCGGATATCGAATACCTTACAATTGATAAAGATACGTCAATTTCTGACTTCAAAAAAGATATTCGTGTCAACGAAATATATTATATGCTTAAAAACGGGCTTGTATAAAACCTTGATAATAGCTTAAAAACGCAGGTTTTTTAGCTATTTGTCAAAATATATGTTTTCTTAAGGGTGGCATCCTCATCCTGATATTTTATCAGGATGGGGATGGTAAATTTATAAGCTATTTTGGCATGTATTACAAATTATATATTTTTAAAAGATTTTTCTGGACAGATTTGGAAAATTGGGCTATTATTAGTGGCTCGTTAAAAATAGGTTTTAAATGTTAACATAATTTTGAGGTAACTCATTATGGCACATAAAAAAGGACAAGGTTCTACAAGAAACGGTAGAGACAGTAATCCGAAGTATCGTGGTATTAAACTTTCTGGTGGACAGGTAGCAACCCCTGGCTCAATTATCGTACGCCAGTGCGGAACGAAATTCTTCGCCGGTAATAACGTAAAAATGGGCAGAGACTTTACACTTTTCGCCGTAGCAGACGGAATAGTTGAGTTTAACGGCCGCAAAATTAACGTTATATAAAAATGTACTAAACTTTTACAATTTCAGGATGGTCTTCGTACCATCCTTTTTTTATGTTTATTGATCAGGCAAATATCTGGATAAAAGCGGGCGACGGCGGCCATGGTTGTATGAGCTTCCGAAGGGAAAAGTTCATTCCCAAAGGCGGCCCGGACGGTGGCGACGGTGGCAAAGGCGGCGATGTCTTTTTCGAAGCAGTCAATAACGTCGATACACTTCTCGATTTCGCGGGCAAGCATCATTGGCGAGCCGGCAACGGCCAGCCCGGCGAAGGATGCCTCAGGCAGGGTTCGGATGGAGAGGACCTTGTCATAAGAGTTCCGCCCGGAACACTTATTATCGATACAGAGATTGACCTGACACTCAAGGACCTCAACGAAGTTGGAATGAAAGTTTGCGTTTGCCGCGGCGGTAAAGGTGGAAAAGGAAATAAAACTTTCGCAGGCCCGACTAACCAGTCGCCGCGATACGCTACTCCAGGCCAGCCCGGCCAGGAAAGAAATATCAAGCTCGAACTGAAACTCATCGCTGACGTTGGACTCGTAGGTTTACCAAACGCCGGAAAAAGCACGCTTGTGTCACGCTGTTCACAAGCTAGACCGAAAATTGCCGATTATCCTTTTACGACACTCGAGCCGGTTCTTGGAATTGTCGAATTGAGTGACTTCAGGAGATATGTTCTGGCGGATTTGCCGGGACTCATAGAAGGCGCGAGCGAAGGTTCGGGACTGGGACATGATTTTTTAAAACACATCGAGCGAACAAAAATCATCGCGCACATTATTGACATCATGCCTGTAGATGGTTCCGATCCATTTGAAAATTACAAAACCATCAGAAGCGAACTGAACAAATACAGTGAGGCTCTTGGACAAAAACCGGAAGTAATAATCGCCAACAAAACAGACCTCGATCACGATGGAAAAGCGTTGAGGGAACTCGAAGAGAAATTACAAAAACCAATCCACCCAATCTCAGCCGTCACCGGCTCCGGCATAAAAGAATTAGCCGAACTGCTCTGGCAAAAAGTAAAAGACATAAAAACCACAATCCAGGATGATCCTAAATTATAATTGTTTTCATATTTACGATATTCTACTTTTTCATTTTATAAACTATTAACAACTTCGCCAGAAATACATTTGAAGTTATTTAAAATCTTGTTCATAATGACTTTGCGGTTAATATTTGAAACTTGAAGAAATTCTGATATTCGTGATTAATTAGTCATAAGCTAAAAAAAAGAGCTATACGCCGGAAAGTATCCATCAGCAATATAGCTCTTTATTTTTTTAATCGAACTAAATTCTTCGATTCAGCTCAAATTACTTCGTTGAGAACTTATAAATTGTTGTTGTTTTATAAGTCTGTTTTGGACGAAGTGTAGTTGTCGCCCATTTTGGTTGGTTTGGTGAATCAGGATTGTGCTGGCTTTCGAGACATAAAGCTGCATTCTTCTGATATACCCAGCCGCCCTTTCCTGTAATTTTTCCATCAAGGAAGTTGCCGGAATAGAACTGGAGAGACGGCTCTGTTGTCCATACTTCCATATCGCGGCCGGTAGTTGGATCATATACTTCCGCGGCGAGACCCATTTTACCGAATGGTTTGTTCAATATGAAATTATGGTCATAACCCGGGCCATACTTGATTTGCTGGTCATCGGCTGCTATATCTTTGCCAACAACTTTCAACTTACGAAAATCAAATGGTGTACCTGCCACTTCAGTTACTTCGCCTGTTGGGATAAGGCCGCTGACAACTGGTGTCATTTTATCAGCGTTAATCATCAACTCATGACCAAGAATGTTACCTTTACCCGAAAGATTGAAATATCCATGTGAAGTCAGATTCACGACAGTTGGCTTATCTGTATTGGCTTTGTATTCGATTTTCAGTTCGTTTTTATTTGTCCAGATATATTTTACAGTTACAGTAAGATTTCCCGGATAACCTTCTTCGCCGTCTTTGCTGAAGTATGTCAGTTCCAGTCCCGGAGCTCCGCCTTCGGAGATTTCTTT
>CAZMPL010000415.1:0-2857 GCA_964567805.1 uncultured Pirellulales bacterium
TTATATACAGAAACAAAGAACTGCCCTCTTTTGGCATCAAGAACAGCCGCGATTCGATTAATTGCATTTCCAGGAGCATTGCCATCCCCCTTTTCTCTCTGTTCGCTAATAGCTTCTATAGCGTTAAAAGCTACTACATCAAGGGAATCGACAGCCACGATTTTTACCGAATTGGCTAAATACATCATTTTTGCCAACGAAGTAGCGATACGCAAACCGGTAAAACTGCCGGGCCCGTTAGAAATGTATAATTGTTCAATATTTTCAGGCTTAAGTTCGTATCGGTCGAGTAAATCCTGTATAGCAGGGAAAACCTCTGAACTATGCTTCATAATCCCGGAAAATGACTTCTCCGCGACGATTTTATCCCCAAAACCCAATGCAACAGAACCTAATCTGCTGGATGTTTCTATTGCCAGAATAACTGGTTCTTTTTTCATAATTACTCAATTCTTTTCAAACCTGATTTCAGCCTGAAAAAAAGGCATTTTAATATCACTATATTTTCCGAGCTTCGAAAAACAACTATTTGGTTACTATATTACGGCCATAGATATTATCGGCCAAACGCAGTTAAATCAAATTTTTCTCTTGCAATAATCTAAAATTTTAGTAGACTGAATGAATATAAGTCCGGTCTAAACTTGAAACTGGAGGTTGTTAAAACATATTAAAATCGTCGGGTGTTACCCTACGAGGGTGGTTTATATTGAAGGCAGGAGGTTTATTTTGAACAAGCCAAATTTCTCGACAAAAATCATTTGGGGTAGGTTTCTTTCATTAATTAAATTATCAATTCCTTCGTTTGTAGTGATTATAACGATGACAGCGGCTATTCGCGCTGAAGATAACTTTGATCGCAAAGAATTTACCCACGAAACAATCAAACTCTACATCGAAAACGGAGACAACCAATGCAAGGAGGGATTGTTCGAAGATTCCATCGATACTTATCTGATGGCTCAGAAATACCAGGAATTTCTGACTGCGCAAGAACGCGAAGAGCTTCAGATAAAGATTGAGAAATCTCAAAAAGCTGTTATCGAACAAGAGAAAGCTCTTGAGATATTCTGGTCAGCCAGGGAATTGTTCAGAAAGAACAAGCTTACCGAAGCCAAGAGTTTGCTCGAATCAATTCAAAAGAATGAGTTCATGCCAAAGGTTGAAAGTATCGAGTTGTCAAATCTCCTTAAAGAAATCGAGGCTCGTATGGAATCAAATGGCTCAAGTCTGAAAGCGGAAGCTTCTAATGTAAAACCTTTATCATCAGTAAAACCGGTACAGCCGTCAAAAACAATACAGGCTGCCCCGTCGAAAGCTAAAAAGAATAATATAGTTTCGAAGTACGAACCTGGAAAGGAATATGACAGTCTCGATCAATATACCAATGCCAGAGAAAATATAATTAAATTATTAAATAATGGCGGCACATTACCTCCGGATATGAAAAAGTCATTACAAAATGATCTGGACAGAATCAACAAAATTTTAGCCGCAAACAAAAGTACAGTTTCAACAACAAATCAAAACCTGTTTTCATCAATAACTTCTGAGTCCGCTGCTAACAGAGTTATCCAGACACAAATGATGGATAGCGAATCAGCAGCAGCGAGCGAACCAGCAGCACCAGCGGGACAGGATGAATCATATCTCGAATCAGTTATTAAAAACAGAGATATCATCAGAGACTACATAAAGACTCTTAATTCAGATACAGTAGTAAAAGTTACTAAAAATATTAACGAGGGAAATTTTGCACAGGCTAAATACGAAGTCCAGAGAGCTCAACTCGTAGTAAATCAATACCAGGCAGAGCTTGGAGACGATCTTTACAATCAATATAAAACTCAACTTGAAGTTCTGAATGAACATATCAGCACACAGGAATTGGCACAGACTCAACAAGATGAGGAAATGAAAAATGTCCAGGCACTGGAGGAACAGGAAAATATAAGAAAAAGCAGAGAAACAGAAAAGAAACAAAAAGTCAAAGAATTAATGGCTGGTGCAAATGAAAATATGAAGCTTGAAAACTATGATGCCGCACTCGGCCAACTTAAAAGTCTGCTTGCACTCGATCCACAAAATCAAAGTGCTTTAATACTAAAAGAAGAAATTGAAGACAGACAATATTTTGCCAAACAAGTCGATATAGAAAAAGAAAAAGAAAAACAAACAATGGATCTTCTTATACAGGGTGACGAAGCCACAATCCCATGGGCGGATTTAGTTACTTATCCCCCAAACTGGCGAGAACTTACCAGTAGAAAGACAAGAAAACCGGAAAGACCTTTTGGTATTGATGAAAGAGAAGAAGCAGTATATCGTCAATTAGATGAAATAGTTGACCTTTCGAACTTGGACCCGTTAATGTCAGTTGAAGATGTTATAGAAGAAATCAAAAACGCGGTCGAACCTCCTCTTCAGATACAACCGAACTATCGCGATCTGGCAGATTTACCAGATATACAACCAACTACACCCGCTGAAATGGGACCATTATCAAATGTAAAACTTAAAGCGGTTCTCGATGTTTTAATAAGTAACCTTTCAACCGTGGATGTTCCGATTGGTTATGTCGTTCGTGAAGGTATTGTAATAATAGCAACAGAAGACCAGCTTCCAAGCAATATGGTCCAGCGTACATATGATATCGCAGATATCGTTGGTATGCCATCCCAAGGTGGTGGTGGTGGTGGTTATGGCAACAGCTATGGCGGCGGATACGGAAACAGTAGCTATGGCGGAGGATATGGCAACAGTAGCTATGGCGGAGGATACGGAAACAGTAGCTATGGCGGCGGATACGGAAACAGTAGCTATGGCGGCGGATACGGAAACAGTAGCTATGGCGGCG
>CAZMPL010000416.1:0-2838 GCA_964567805.1 uncultured Pirellulales bacterium
ATAATTCTATTATAACTTATTTTAATTGGTATTAATAATTTAAATAATCAATTTATAATTATCATTGCTTAATAATTTCAATTCCGGCTACCGTTGCATTATAGCCATCCATGGTAGGAACAAACTCAATTACCAACTGTCCGTCTGTATCCGCGGCGGCTATAATTTCTTCTATTACAGCTTTGTAAGTAGCACCAGCGGCTGTGTATATGTGATAATCCGACAGAACTGTAGTTCCATTAATAATCACATTAAACGTGCTGCTGCTGCCAGTACTTCCACTTCCTCCCCGTCCGCCGCCGAAAGTATTATCCGAAAAATGAAGACGTACTTTATATGATGCTTCACTGGTGAGATTTGGGATAATATATTTGAAATTTCCTCTGCGTTGTTTCAGATATACCGCCGAAGGCGCCGGGTCATTCACATCAGTAGTACTAACCGTACCCCAACCTGATGAAGTCTCACCGCCCTGGTAATAAACATCTTTGATAAATGGTGCTTCATCTGAGTTACTGCCGCAGTTAATCTGATACTGGACGAGCGAAGCGAACAATACACTGATTGTATGATTACCATCAACTTCCGAAAAAGTATATGAAGTTAACGCACCGACGAAAACTCCGTCAACAAGAACGCCTGAAACTTCATATCCGTCTGAAGCATTAATTGAAAATGTTGGTGATGAACCGCCCCAAACTTCGACGTCACCTGATGGATAAATTTCGCCACCTTCAGTTGCTGACGCGGTAATTATATATGGTGCTTCTTTTGTTAGGACAGAAATCGTGTGATTTGAAGCAATATCTGTAAATGTATAACTCGATACTGCGCCAACTGAAGTTCCATCAACCAATACGGAATCAATCGCATGTCCCGGCGATGTTGTAATTGTAAATTCCTTTGACCATGTTTCTGAAACCTGAACCGCTCCGGATGGAGTAATGGTTCCGCCGACCTGGCTGGAAGCGGTAATCGTATAAATCGGTACAGCCAGGAACTCAACAGAAATTGTATGGTCAGCAGTTACGTTTTTGAATTCATATGAATAAACGACACCGACCGAAGAACCGTCAACTAAAACATTATTTATTTTGTATCCGAGCGTTGGAGTAATATTATATGTTTTGGAATCATTTTCATAAACTACGATGTCACCTTCAGGCGAAATTGTTCCGCCTGCATTCGCAGTCGCGGTTACTGTGTAATTATTAATATCATCGGGATTTATCCGGAGGATTCCATCGCTTGTTCCCGCGAAAATATAATCATTGCTTAATTGCATATCCCATATACGTGTATTATCTGATATACCCGAATTGACCGCAACCCAGCTTTGTCCGCTGTTATCTGAAAGATAAACACCATTGGCATCGGTTCCGCCGAAAAGCAGATTGCCAACCTGAAGCAAACAATTTATTTTATTAGGATCTGAAACATACTTTGTCCAGTTTATATCATTAATATCTGAAACAAAAACGTTTTTCTTAAGAGTAATTGCATATAACTTAGCATCTGCTGAAGCAAGATTGAAAATATGCAGGTCAGTAAGACCGGTATTTTTTGCGGTCCAGCTTAATCCACCATCAATTGAAATAAAAACACCGTTTTCGTCGGTACCAGCAAACAGGACATCTCCCTCCTTGACTAAAGAGGTAATACGAGCCTTGGCAGGTATTCCAGTACTTGCTGCTGACCATACATCAATATCATTCACAGATGACTTGTACATTTCTCCGATGCCGCAGGCAAACAGGGTATCACCTATTTTAAAAAGAGACCATATTGGAGTTCCGGCCGGTATGCCTGCCGGTGAAAACTGTTCCCATGAAATGTTATTCAGCATAGTACTATATAAACCATCCCATGTTCCGACAATAATTTGATTGTCTAAAATGATAAGGGACAATATATCAGTACCTGGAGAATTAATATCAGTGCATGGAGAACTAATTTCAGTCCAGTTAGTACCATTATCTTTTGTAAAGAATAGATGGCCGCTGTCAGTTTTCCATGTTCTGGCAAAAACTGCTCCCTGGTTGGCATATAGTTCGGAAAAACTATCGCCTGCAGGACAGCTCATTTGTACCCATTGAGAAAATGCTGATGATGTGATAATAAAAAGAATGAAAATACCTAATGCTGCACGAACTAAAATTCTGTTCATAATCACCCCTTTCGGGTTACTCATTTACCGGAAAAGCAAATAGGAAGAAATTCACGTGATGCATTGAAGCGATATTCTTACTACGCCACCCTCGGCCCGTGAGAAAAAATAATATAATAATTTTAATAAAAACTGTATTTATTCTAAAATAAAGGGGTCTTATTGTCAATTATAATTCTTAAAATATTGATAATTTTTAACTTTTTATATATTAATTTGTTATAAAATACATTTCCGGGGTTACTTTTTTCTAATTGCTGATAAACAGGAACCTATATTGCCCCTCAAAGGTCCGTGTTTATTTATATTGACATTTTTGTCGTATTACTGTATTTTCCTGAGTATGTTGAAAGCACAATATTGACACTAACGTATGAAATATTTTTTGATTTAATTATATGAGGTATGAGATGAAACGAGGTTTATTTTTCTTAGCCTTGACAGCACTATTCTTAATAAATACCAATACATTCGCCGAGCCGGACCCGAATTTTTACGTTTTTCTATGTTTCGGCCAGTCTAATATGGAAAGCGGAAACAGAATGGATGCCTCTGACAAAACCGTAGATGAACGCTTCCTGGTTATGGCAGATTTTGGCAACACAAGTCGCGGCTGGAAGAAAGATAACTGGTATCAAGCGATACCCCCTATCGCAGCGAAAGGTACAGGT
>CAZMPL010000417.1:0-2831 GCA_964567805.1 uncultured Pirellulales bacterium
GGATCTGATTCGCTTGTTATGCCAACATCATCTCCGTCATCCAAGCCAGTAGGACGACTGGAAATTTCACTCCATGCTATTCCGTCTTTTATCGAGGCTGGTACAGTTGGATCTGTTTCAGTAATATTGGCTGTTGTCTGTTTGGTTCCATCCGGAAAGATTAGACCGTTGCCGGTACCAACAATTTTTACATTTCCTCCAATTTGCAGCCTTTCATCAGGAACATTTGTCCCTATTGCAACGCTGCCCAAATTATAAATCGATTTGGTACCTGCATCTCCTGCCGCACGTCCGCCGGAACTTGTCAGGCCTAAAGAATCATAAATTCCAAGAGTTGGTCCGGCTGGTCCTGTTTCTCCAGTATCACCTTTTTCTCCTATGTCGCCTTTTGGTCCCTGCGGCCCTGGTGTGCCGGATGCGGCATAAAGAGCATAAGCAACAGGCATTATTTCTTCACGCGGCTTAAAAATCGTATATTCATTAGGGTCTTTCAAATCTCCATTTCGGTAACCTATTTCCAGCCATCGCTTCTGGCCGTTAAAGATATTTGGATCTCCAAGACTAAAATCCACATTAACTGTAAATGAACCGTTTTTTACATGACAGTCGTTTACCTCGTTAATGTAGCCTATGGGAATACCTATTTTAGGATCGTTATGATCATATATTATTAATTCTAAATCATAGATCCCATCCGCAGGTTCGTTTGCATCCAAAAACCAGCCATGGTAAGTAAAGACCGTACCCATAGGTTCAGCATTACATAAACCGATACAACCGACAGTTATAATAATGGCCAGAATTGTTGATAATTTTGTGATTTTCATTGTTTTCCCCTTTCCTAAAATAGACTTTTATTTAGACAATTATCAGTATTTGTTGACACAGTTCATTCGAAAGGTATGTTTTATGACGCTGATGAATTTGTTTTGAAAACATATTTCACCACATTGATATTCTCACATAGTTTTTTTCGCTGGATGAATTATAATTTATTGATTTTCATATGTCAAAATTATTCATATCACAAATGTCTGGAATCAATTATAAGCTCCCTTTTTTAATCGCCTCACTCATTGGAAACATCCAATATCAATTATGTAAGGAATATAATATAGACAGCCAGCAATCTTGTCTGGAAAATAAATTGAAGTAGAATTTTATGTTTTAAATAGATTCTTCACTTTGTTCAGAATGACCAGGCTTCGCTAAAGCTTCGCCCTGGCAGGCATTTTTTATTTTCTCTGCGTTCTTACCTATTGCACCTTCGGCAGCGAATCCGGCTGTAAGTGCCTTAGGTGCGGTAAAATAGACTGAAAAACCATTCGAAATCCACGTTAAAACACTCAAAAAAGCATTATTACCGGTACTAAAAAGATTTTACTTGAAAAAAGTCTTGTTTTATGGTATTCTACAATAATAACTTAGAGATAAATATTCAACTATTGAAGATTGGCAGTTGGGGAGCGGCAGGTTGATGCAATACAACGCCAACTCAGGGGACGAGAAATATTTGAGAACTCTTGCTGATAAGTTAGTTTTTGTAGTTTTAATGCTGTCGATGGTGATACTAACCCCTTCCGGTATTTCCGCACAGGAAACGGATACCCCGGGCGAACTTATGCTTCAGCCGATGGCTTTCGGCCCGACCGGGATATATGATTTGAAGGCGTTGGATAATTCCCTAAACGGTGAAGGAGTAAAGTACGCAGTTATCTGCCGCAGTTTCAATTATATTAAAGATGTTCCTCAAAATGACTATCGCCCTGCCGCAAATCATAACTGCTTCTCATCTACGAAATTTTCCTATTTCCCGGACAATGCACTTCAGTCCGGTGTTTCTCCTCACGCCACATCAATTTGCTCGATTCTCTTCGGCGAGGACCAGAACGCTTACCATCCTTTATTAGGACGGTTCTACTACCAGGGTGTCGTACCTAAAGCACAGGCCCAGATTTACGAATTTCAGCATTTTGTAAAAAACAATATGTCCTTAAATATTCCTCCGGATGCTGATATTATTACAGCATCATTAGGAGACCGGTTCGACTGCTGGTGGACAAGAGGAATCGAATGTTTAGCCGAACGCTACGGCATAGTAGTAGTCGCCGGCATAGGCAATGGAACCAAAGTTAACAACCCGGTTCTCTATCCAGGTGCAGGTTCGAATGCAATCGGAGTTGGCGTAATCAATTCAGTCAATACTGACGATTTGCTTATGCAGCTTGCCGCTTTCTCGCTTGCATACCCTGAAAATTCGAGTGCCGGCCCAACAATTGACGAACGCTGCAAACCTGATATTGTCGCGCCGGGTAACTGCCTGACCGCGGAAATAGCAGAGCCAAATAAATACGAGCCAACCGGTAACTGGTCAAGTTTTTCTACTCCACTTGTATCGGGAGCGGCTGGATTACTGATACAAAAAGCAAAACAGGAATCCGACCTGAATATGGCTGTTTCGCCTTACGGAGGCAATTGCGTTATAAAAGCTCTCCTGATGAACTCGGCAATAAAACTGCCCTTCTGGCACAAAGGAAAGCTTACTAAAGATGATGACCATACCGCACCTCTGGATTATATACAAGGCGCTGGAATGCTCGACGTTCTCGGTGCATATAACATTCTGACAGCCGGACGCAAGATGCCGGGCGAACCCGCCGCTGCAGGATGGGATATAAATCAGCTCAACGATACAACAATAAAATCGAATATTTATCAAGTCAAAATTGATGATCCAGCCGAAAAGTATATTACCGCAACTTTATGCTGGAACAGACGTTATGAAAAGACAGCTCCTTTTAATCTTTTGCCGGAGAAAAACAGCGACCTGA
>CAZMPL010000418.1:0-2825 GCA_964567805.1 uncultured Pirellulales bacterium
TGCATTGTTACTCAACATGCTTTTCATTCTTGCGATAATGGCCGGATTCAGAGCGACTTTTACTTTACCTGGTATCGCCGGTTTGATTCTTACTATCGGTATGAGCGTTGATGCAAACGTTTTGATTTTCGAGCGTATTCGTGAAGAACAGGAAAGAGGTTCTTCGTTACGAGTCTCGATTGCGAATGGTTATCAAAAAGCGTTCAGTACGATTTTCGACTCGAACCTTACTACATTTATCACGGCGGCGGTTCTGTACTGGAGAGCTTCCGAAGAAGTAAAAGGCTTTGCGATAGTTTTAATGATTGGTATTCTCTCGAGTATGTTCACTGCATTGTTTGTGACAAGAGTCATTTTTGATTTCCTCATTAATAAGAAAATCATTCAGAACCATTTAATGATACTCAAGATAATTCACAATCCAAACTTAAACTGGATGAAAGCCAGAAAATTATTCTACACAATATCTTTAACATTGATTGTTATCGGCCTGACAGTTTTCTTTACAAGAAATGATGCCGTTAATAATAAATATGATATTGAATTTATAGGCGGTACGAATGTCCAGGTAGATTTTCTTGAAGGCGTAAATTATTCACAGCAGGATGTTCAGGAGATGATTCGCAAGAAACTCCCAACCGCAAATGTTTATAGTGTTGGCGTAACAGGAAAGAGCTTCGCGATTACAACAACTGAAACAAACAGGATTACGGCCGACATAACTTCCGCCGCGTTAAACAGTCAATCGGCCGATCAGGTCAAAAAGACAATATTAAATGCACAGAAGAAATTCTCTGAAAAACTGAACGGCTTAAACGTAATTAAGAACGCAGATTCATTTACAGTGGCAACAAGCCAGATGAATCAGGCCGTCGTCAGGGAAGTTTTGGAAACCGCTATTCCGGATGCAAATTTATCAGGACTGCAGGTTGATGAGTATGTAAATGAGGCAATACTGGACACCTTCGCCGGCAAACTCGAAATACAGGAAAATCTTCGACCTAAAATTACTTCAGAAGAAAAAATTACAGCCGAGCTGGTTGGCAACAATCCGGAACTTACTGATTTTCTTGGCGGTATTAAATTAACCTGCAAAATTGAAAGAAGCGCTTCGGTTAAAGATATTCGGGAAAGACTCGCGAATTTGCAGTTCAATCCTGATACTCGTGACCTTAAATATGATTACGCATATGAAATATTAAACGAAAATCTTACACCGATAACAGATTTGAACGCAAAAATAAATTCATACGTTTATGTTAGCGCAGATGAAGAAGCGAGTGTTCGTGAACTTTCACAGGATGAATGGGACAACTTCGTTAATAACGAAAAAACAAAAGTTATTTCGGCAGCAGAACATGAATCATCTCTCCCGCGTGTACGCCAGTTCGATCCTTCAGTCGGTTCTGAACAGAAAAACCGTACTATGATTGCTATCGTATTGTCACTGCTCTCGATTATTATTTATATCTGGATTCGTTTCGGAAACGTACGTTACGGCCTGGCGGCGATTATCGCTCTTGTTCATGACGTTATTATTTCTCTCGGAGCGGTTACGGCCAGTGTTTATCTTGCCAATACAGCTCTTGGACATTTCCTCCTGATAGATGACTTTAAGATTAACCTTACAATAATAGCCGCGTTCCTTACTCTTATCGGTTACTCACTCAACGATACAATCGTAGTTTTCGACCGTATTCGTGAAATTAGAGGCAAGGCACGCAAGCTCACTCCACAGATGATTACCGATAGTATCAACCAGACTATTTCCCGAACAATAATGACATCTTTCACAACATTTATTGTTGTGCTGGTTATGTACATTTTCGGTGGTCCGGGTTTGAGAGGTTTCAGCTTCGCGATAGGTTTTGGCGTTATAATCGGTACGTATTCGTCAATCGCAATAGCAGCTCCGATATTGTTAATCGGCGCAAAAGATGAAAGTCCGAAAGACAGTGTTATGAAATGATTCATAAAGATTTAAAAATTGGTCTTGCTTTAGGACTGATAATTGTAGCAGGTGTAATAATTAAACTTGCTATAGATCCGCGATTAAGCACTGAAGCAAGAATGATGCAGCTTAATGATTCGAATGACAACCTGGGAAGTATTGTTTATGATAATACTTCCCAGAATAATTCCGCGAATGAAGTGACATTAGATTCGAACGCTGATAATCAGTCAGAACAAGCTCAGGATGTAACAAAAGAAGAAAATATTATTGAAGTTGCAAAGCAGAATAACGATGAAATTATACCTTATTCTGCTTTGCAAAATATTAACCAGCAAACACCTGCCCCTGTTTATATTCCCGCGGAAGTACCCGTGACATCCAATAACAATGCAGAAGTAGTTAAAACACCCGCAAGATTTCATATTGTCCAGCAAAACGAAAATCTTTCTTCTATTTCCCGCTTATATTACGGCTCACCAAATCAATGGCAGAAAATTGTCGATGCAAACCCGGAGCTGATTAAAAATCCGAATAAAATCAAAATTGGAATGAAATTAATCATACCATAGACCGGGATTGATTTTTCTTAGTATATTACTGTTGTTGAAATTATATAATCCGCGACCAAACCATCCCCATCCTGAAAAAAACAGGATGAGGCTGCCACCCATTTTTATAGTAATAACATTTTCATTTAATAAGTGCGCTTTAGATGCCATTGCAATGACAGGCTGGGCTCAGAAATGAAGTATAATTGTTATAATATCCGAATTGCTTACCGTTAATTGTAACCATTCACACGTCATTATAATGACAAAAATACCGTTTTTTCGTGAACAATTACCTGGTATTATATTATCTCGACTTTACA
>CAZMPL010000419.1:0-2819 GCA_964567805.1 uncultured Pirellulales bacterium
CAGAAAACAGACTCCACTTCCAGAGAGCCTTGTTGAAAAAACTAATGAGCCAGGCCGAAATATAAAACAAAAATAATATTCGTTTTTAAGTTCTTATTAAACAGTCGAGCAGCAAAAATGGTTAATAGGACTTTGCCGCGGTTTGCGCAACGATGAATTGCAACAGAATGCTAACATGCTTCAACTCCACTCTTAATAATTATAATAAATCTCTCATTGCGTCAATCATATATAGGATTTTAAATAATTCAAAGAAATTTTCAATCGCATAAACTATCGATAAAATTTGCATATTGGGCGAATTGGATACCAGACAATTCGTAATCATTACAGAGATTATTTTACACTTTTTTAATTTCCAAATTTATTTCGCTTTGATATAATAACTCCGTGAGAAATAATGAAAGGGGATTTTTATTATGAATACAAACATAAGTAAGAGGAAAATACTAAACAAGATTAGCTTAATGAATATATTTTTTATTATATTTATAATATGTTGTCAATATTCATCATTATATGCCCGTGGTTTTCCAGATACTAAAGAAAACGAGAAAAGAATTCTTGCAATTGCTGCTAGCCAATTAGGTAAAAATGCAGATGAATTTACCGTAGATGACTATCAGAAAATCGAGAGTTTAAGTATCTCAGATCCTTTTGTTGATGATATTAATTCACTGGAAAAGTTCACAAATCTTAAAGATTTTTCAATCGAAACATGGCATGTCACAGACTTCAAATCCCTGGCATATCTTTCAAAGCTTAGAGCTCTAACTATAACATTCATGTCCAGTTCGATTTCAGGACAATTAACAATTAATTATGATTCTGTGCCAGCTTTCGAATTAAATATAATTAAAAATTCTGTAAACCTGGAAAAACTTAAAATTGAAGGCTTAAAGATAAATGATATAAACTCTCTTTCCAACCTTACAGATATCAATGAACTTACTATTAACGTCATGCATGTCAACAATTTCAAACCACTTGCTAATCTAAAAAAACTTAGAAATCTTACTCTTAGTTGTATGGAGGAGAGAGATATCCAACCATCCACGAGTCGTGGAAATATGCGAGCACCTGCATTCAAATTCACACAAATCAATAATCTGAAACCATTAGAGAATCTCACAAACCTGCAAAAACTCGAACTAAGCTATATGGAAGTAAACGATATAAGCCCCATTTCAAAACTAACAAATCTAAGGGAGTTGTGGATTAGTGTCACTGGAGTAAATGATTACAAACCGCTCGGGAATCTCAAAAATCTGCGAAGTCTCCATTTCTTCGACAGATATGTTGGGGATATTGAATTTATTTCTAATTTTACGAATCTTAAATCTCTTAACCTTAACCAAATGCCAGTTGATGATATAAGTGCTATTAAAGAACTTACAAAATTGCAGGAGCTAAGCTTAATCAATGTTAACATAAGTGATATTAAACTACTTGCAAACCTTACCAAATTAAAGAGTCTAAATCTTAGCAATACAAAAATAAGCGATATTGAGCCGCTTTTAAATCTTATAGATATGGAAACACTCGACCTAGGAAATACTGATATCACAAATATATGGCCTCTCTATAAACTTACAAATTTGCAAACACTAAAACTTAGAGGCATACAGACCAGTTATTTCGAACCTCTTTCAGAACTTACTAATTTAAAATACCTTGATGTCAGCTATACACAAATAAATGATATTAAACCGCTTATGAAACTAATAAACCTGGAAACGCTAAAAATTGACAATACGCTTGTTAGTGAAAATCAGTTAGAAAAACTTAAAAATACCCTACCAAAGATTCACATTGCTCTTACAATCAGTCCTGGCAGTATTTAAGATATTTTGCTTAGTTGCATATTTGATAGAATAATCGTATAATATCCGATCGATAGAATTTGATATTTTAGTCCATAATTAACGATGAAAAAAGAAAAACCGACAGAACCGCAGACGTTTGAGATAATTGAGCCGATAGGCAAGCGTGTTCTTATTCGCAAGGATGAGGACAAAAAGCAGACCAAAGGCGGCATACAGCTTCCGGACAATATCGAAATACCAACGATAACCGGAAGAATCGTAACCATTTCCGCGGAAGTACAAAACTCGCCGGATATTCCGCTTCGCCAGTATGATAAAGTGCTTTTCAATCCTAAAAACGCGATTCCAGTCGATTTCGAAGGCGATAACAGGCTTTTCGTCGTAGAAGTCGAAAACATCGTAGCCGTATTCAGAAAATCATAAAGAACATTTCTTTTAATAGTATTAATCCCCAAAAGTCTCAGGCTAAAAAAATATTAAAAAATATGAATATATATATTGACATATCGAAACATTTCGATATATTGATATGTATATTACAGGAGTTAATATTATGGCAACAAAAACAGAACAAAAATTGAAATTATTACCTGTTGAGGTTTTGGATCAGGCTTCGGAGTGTTTAAAGGTGCTTGCTCATCCGGTCCGGCTTAGAATGGTCGAAATTCTTATGCAGGGTAAATTCGCGGTACATGAAATTGCGGAAATCTGCGAGTTAAATCCGAATCAAACATGCGACCATTTGCGACTTCTCAAAGGACACAGGTTACTCGATAGCAGGCGAGAAGGAAGAACCGTTTACTATACAATCGCGGCAAAGGAGCTTGTCGGGATTATCCAGTGCATCCGAAACAACAGTAAACTAACATAAAAATTTCTTTCAAATAAAGGTGTTATATGAAAATTGTAATAATCGGTGGCGTAGCGGGCGGTGCTTCCGCAGCGGCAAGAGCAAGACGACTTAACGAATCCGCTCAGATAATTATGTTCGAG